>JAGWPH010000051.1 GCA_028870615.1 Betaproteobacteria bacterium | reverse complement strand
ATGTCTTCCATGCGCCCTGCCCCGAGTTCGATTACGTGCAAGGTGCCGCCGATCATCACCAGGATGACGCAAGTGATCAGGGTTGCCGAGAGATACCGTTTGCGCCGCTGCCGCTCCTGGGTCGTGGGCGGTCTCACGTTTCGTAAAAACACAGTGGTCAGGCCCCTGGATCCTTCGGCTTTGGACGGGGACGATCCTTGTAGAGCAGGTGACGGGCACGGCGACCATAGGTACGTTTCATCATGACTTCACCCAACACGCCACCAATGACCGCGGCTTCCACCACCACGATGACGAAAAAGCCCCACCATCCCAGCGGCATCAAGGCGGCCCCCTGAGGCACTCCCGTCATGTCGGCCACCTCATAGTAGCTGATGGCCCGCACAATCATGGGCGGGAAGTAGCACAACCATTTGCCTCCCAGGCCATAAATAACGGAAACCAACATGCCTGCAACAAAGGGAATGAAGAAGACGTCCACGACCCAGAGTGGGCTAAAGTACGCTATCCCGGTAAAAATTTCGATCCGGACACCCAGCAACCGGTCGCCAAAATGATTGAAGACCATGGCCAGGCCAATCGCCGCCGCACCGCGCAGCAGCCGGTTAGGATCTTGGGTGGCCGTAACGTTCATGGGCGATAATCTTTTCCAGTTAACTTCTCGTATTCGGCCTTGCGCGTTTCCGGCAAGTACCAGTCCTGTACCCTCAAGCTTGCCATGTAACGGGCCAGGGTCTGCCGATTGTCCTCGGAAAGTGCTGCGTAGGAAGGCATGCGATACTCGGCCTTGAGTCGGCTGGGCAGGATGGCCTGCGGATTGGGTGCTGAGAAGTACTGATAAAACCACTCCTCACTGCGCAGCGAACCGATCCCGTCCAGGGCAGGCGCCGGGATGGATTCCATCATATTACGCACCGACCAGAGCGAATGACATTGGCGGCATTGCTGCTGCCGGTACAGATCAGCCCCCTGCCTGGTCAGTTCGGGCGACGCCGTGGTGTAAAACGGAATGCCGCGATCCTTCTCGGTCTGGTGCGCGTTGACCCACCAGTTGCGAAACATGACCCCGCCCACCATGAGTGCCATCAACAGCAATACAGCCTTTTCACCCCGCTTCATGCTGCCCGGTGACGCTCCTCAGCCTGCTTTTTCATCCGCTCGTGGTCTGCCATCTGCTCCGCCAACACCTGGCGACTTTTAGTGTATTCGGACGTGGTCATCTTGTCCTTATCAGACTCGGAAAAAACCAGGTACTTGATATCCTCATTGAACTGCTCGTTGCGCGATGCCCAACGCATCCCGTAAATGCTGGCAATGATGATGAGACCGCCTGCCACTAACCAGAGATAGATCGTCCATCCATCCCCCAGGGAATCCAGATAATTCATAGTGAGCCTCCTTGCTTCATCCTTCGTTGGAGTACCAAAAAACCGTATGGTTCAGCGCAAATTCAGAACAGGACTCCTGACAGCATTTGTGTTGCTCCAAAAATTACGGACACCACAACCCCCATGATGATGACGCCGAACAACACCTTCTCGCCGGTCTTCATGTCCTTGGCCGCATGCTTGCCGCGTGCTACAGCCAGGATGATCCCACAATACACCAGTATACCGATCAACAGGAAAACGAACACACCCACACCAAAACGTTGGCTGCGCATGCCTTCAATGCTCAGGTCGACTTTAGCCGCGACGTCACTGCTGGTTTGCAGTCCCATCAGGGTGTTGTGTCCGATAATGTTGAGAATGGATAGGATGATATGTCCGCTTTCAGTAAACCCCCTTGGGGCAAAAAAACATGCCACACCGTCTGGTGTGGCATGCCAACCCGCCATCTGCGCTTTGCGCTTTTGGCGCTATTCAATCCTTGATCTGAGGAAGGCCCCTGTCTGAATTATCAACAAAAAAACTATAAATGAAAGGGGCTATAAAGACGATCCCGATGGGTATCAGCAAGACCGCAGGGCCATAATCAATGTCAATCATGTCGCGTACTCCTTAAAATTAGACCAGCAATTGCGTGCTCAGAAATCCATGTGACTTCACAATCACCGGCGCGGCTGCCATGTGACTGGCGGCAGGCGCTTGATCACAATGAACACCCACAGCAGGAAATTGGTCAGATAAAAGACGTCGATGGTAAAACCCTTGTCCCACCAAGGCTGCTGACGCATCCGCGTGCCATCGGGGCGGAAGTTTCCTTCGAAGTTGGCGATAACGACGCGGTCGCCGACCACCGAGTAATCACGCATGTCCACGCCCTTGGCCTCCAGCGCAGTGACCTGGTCCCTGATCATGCGCAGGTCATCCATGGTTACAGGATGACGCTCGAGCAGTCCGTCATTGCTGGTTCCCTTGTTCATCGCCACAATAATCTTCATGGCTTCCACATCATCCTTGGCCGCCAGAACTTCCGGCTTGTCCATGGAGTGGACATACGGCGCGTACAATGCTGCGGTGGGCCGCTGGCCCCAGAGCGGCATGGTCACAAGAAACGCCGTGATGATCGTTATGAAGACCAGTATGACAACCAGTACCGGCACGGGGTTATTTTCTGTCGTGACCCCACCAAGATCCTCTTTCTCCCACAACTCTTCGTTTCTGAAATTGGTGCTATCGTCAGTCAACGACACCATCGGTGCATCAGTTTTCCATGCCATTATCGTTTTCCCCTCATTTGATTGGCCGGTCGGAGCCAAAAAACGCCATGGATTCCGACCGTTTCTGCTTTCTCAACCAGTCCCTTTATTTCAGGTTCATGACAAAGTCAATCAGGTTACGGATTTCACTATTTCGGGCGTACGTCGGCACCTCAGGCGGTGTGATGCGCTTGCCTTCACGATACTCGTTATATTCCGTCCGCCATTTGGCGAAGTCAATCTTCTGGCCGTTGGCATCCACCGGGCCCCACAGGTAATCAAACCGGGGCATGATGGAATGCGGCTGCACCAGACGCGGGTTAAAAAAGTGCAACATCATCCATTCCTTGGAGGAGTTGCGTGAAGCCACATGAAGAATATCGGGCGCCTTGCGATCAGACCCGAACGCGGTGGGTGACTCGCCGTTGAAATCACCCAGCATGGGCGGCGCGCCAAACACCTGCCAGTCCTGGGTTTGTTCCGGCAACAGCGTGTGACACCACCAGCACCCTTCGCGCACGAACAGCGACTTGCCGGCGGCTGCATGCTGTGTATTTTCATCGCCGGCCGTCTTCAGTACACCTTCGGGAGTCCAGCCCAGGGTAGCGGAGGCATTTTCGATGTAGTAGCGTTTCTGATCATCCATCTTGACCAGAAACACTGTCCCCGTGTTTTTGTTGCTCTCGAGAATGTGCCCCTTGTCAATGCTGAGTCTCTTGGCCACAGAACCCAGATTGTCGGGATGCAGGACCCCGTTAGGCAACGGCGTCCCCTTCTCGTACACATAGGCATAGGTGGCATCCATCGGCTGTCCGCTCACCGGGTCAGCCTTGAGCAGTACCTTCAAAGGCTTGTGCCAACCCAGTAACAAGGGGTCATCCAGACTGAAGCCGCTTTCATGCCCGGCCCACAACTGCTTGTCCATGGCAATATTGGTGGCATTGACCGAGCCGATGTCAAAGCTGGGCATAAACAGCGTGATGCACATGGATAGACCCAACGCGAGAGCGAAAAAGCGACTCCCCAGTTTATATTCCCTAAAATTCATATTCATGCGGTTCTCCTGATTTTGCCGTCGGCTTAACGTTCGTAGGCCAATTCATGGGCCATACGTCCCGCCGGAATCACCGTTCCAGCGCGCGCAGTCATCCACATGTTGAATAGCCAGACACAGTTCCCCATAAACACCAGGGAACCGCCTAACCAACGGGCGATCATGTAGGGATGCTCCGCAATCACCACGTCAATATAGGGCACTTCGTAGATTTTACCGGCACCTTGAATCAACCCGGCAATCGTCATGGAAACCCAGTAAGTGGTGAAACCAACCAACAAGAACCAGAAATGCAGGTTACCCAGCGTCAAGGACCACAGCTTCTTCCTCATGATGGTTTGCAGACCGAAGTAAACCGCTCCAACCTCCACGAACGTGGAGAAACCAAGCAAGGCCAGGTGGGCGTGCGCGACGATCCAGCCCGTCCCGTGAATGTACCAGTTGATGGCACGGGTTTGCTGGAAGCCCCCTTGCATATTCAAGGGAATCGCCATCAGGCAACCGGTCACCGTAAATTTAACCTCCAGATTTTCCACGAACATGTTCCACTTGCCCTGCATCGTCATCAGGATGTTGGACACAAAGGCAATGGCAGGCACCAGAATCAGGACGCCTTCCACGGATGCGAAAGACTTGAGCCATTCCGGCAACGGCGCGGACATCAGATGGTGCGAAGCGGGCGTGGAGTAGAACACCACAATGGACCAGAAATGCAGGTGGCCCAGTCGGTGGGAGTACAGCGGATTGCCCGTGATTTTGGGAATCGTGTAGTACCCGATCGCCGCCCCCACAGGGGTGATCCACAAGCCCAGGATGTTATGGGCATTCCACCAGGTGAGATAGGCTTCGGTCAGTCCGGTCAGATGGAAATATTCCGGCAGGTTCCCCACGAGCAGCACAATGGACACCATGAAGGTGCCGGCGCCGAAGAACCAGTTAGTGATATAGATGCCCTGGGTACGGCGATGGATAATGGTCATCCACACATTGATTCCCAGAGGGATGGTCATGAAGAGCAAAACATAAAGGTCGATGAACCAGGGGAAATCTGAATATTCACGTCCGGAGTTCATCCCCCACCACAACACGGTCAGCCCAAGCGAGAGCCCCACGTTCCAGAGAAAGGCGTTCCAGACCCCCAGCTTTTCGGACCACAGTCTGGTGTTTCCCAACATCGGCGTCATGTACATCATGGTCATGCCGAACGCCATGGAAATCCAGCCAAAAATCACGGCCATGACGTGAACCTGGCGCATATGGCCAAAAGACAAGAACTCCAGGCCGGTCACAAAGTCGGGAAACGCGAGCTTGGCTGCGTTGAACGCCCCCAGCCCGGTACCGATGACAAACCAGACGATCGAAGAATAGCCCCAGTACACCGCCGCCGACCCTGGCGGGATATCCTCGTTTCTGGCCATCAAATATTTGAGCATTTCGGACCCCCCCTCAATTCACTCTGAATGCGTTTCTATTTAGTTAAAATTAAGACAAATAAATCATCGATGCCTTTCTTCCCAGCGCCTAGACCAAACAAAGCCAGGCTCACTTCGCGTCTTTGTCTTGCTTCCGCTTGTGTGGCATGAGAAAACTCCACGAAAACACCATGCTTGAGAATGCCAGGCCAATTCCAAAAGCTGCAGCGATCATAGGCAACATGATGACTCTACCCCCCGTATTTGTTCATTTGTTTTTCGATTGACGGATTGCACTGGCGATCAGCCCTGAGCGTTTTCCAGGGCGTTATGCCGCACGAGAGCAGTGCTGAGAATGACCACATAGGCCATGCCGAACACGATCATGCACCAGTCTATGAATCCAGAGAACGTGTGCGGGTCGTAGGCCAGACCGTACCAGCCGCCCCAATCCGGAAATCCTCCGCGCCCCAGAAAACTCATCAGCGCAATGCCGAATACACTTCCATTTCCCATACCCGTCAACATACCGCCGACCAGAACCAGCAAATAGCCACGAGACACAATCGATTTTTTCTGCATTCCCCCCCCCTATTGAAGGCACCCTAACCTAATTACAATCACTAAGCTGCAAAAGAACGCCCGCAGTGTCCACGAACACTTGGTGAACCTGCAGGACAGTCGCACACATTTAGATTTGTTCCAGAGGGCCCCCCTCCGCCTGAGGGTTATTTTCCCCCATGATTTGAGCCTTTATACCAGCAACAATCCCATATTTCAACCCGATTTGTTATTACTCATCGGATGATCTGTCCGCGACGCAGACTGGACCGCAAAATTACAACGGCTGCTCCGAACACCAGCACGGTCACGCCGATGTCGAAGAAACCTGTCATCGGCATATGCGGTGTGGGGTAAGTCCCTGAAATCCAAGTATAACGTTCGATCCAGGTGCCCAGCGCCATCGAGCTTGCCACCGCGATAATGACTTTTGGGTTGTGCCGGCTGTAGGGAAACACCAGGGTCGCAAAGGGAATCACGAACTTGAGCGCGAAGAAGGTCCAGAACAATACGCTGTAATCGCCATTCTGCATCCGCCAGAGACGCTCGGTTTCCTCCGGCATGTTGCCGTACCAGATGATGAGGTACTGCGCAAAGAAGGTGTACACCCAGAGAATGGTGAATGCCAGCATCATTTGGGCGATGTAGTTGTACAGGTACTCGTCCGGCGGGTTAACGAGGGCGCCCGACTTGTCCAGCACGTACAAGGTCAGCACCAGTATGGCGAGATACATGCCAAAGGCGCTCACGAAATGGTACATGGCGTAAATCGAGCTTTCCCAGTCCGGTAGCAGGGTCATCTCAAAGTCCCATGCCACCATGGTGCAAAACAACACGTGGGCAAACGGGACCATGACGGCAATCGTACGAAAATTGTGCGTGTCCGTCGGAGACTGGTCTGCTTTGGCCTGCAACTTGATGAAGTAGCCGTACAGCGTCCCGACCGCCAAAAATCCCAGGATTTCGCGCACTGCAAGAAACCCGAGGTTATTCCAGCGCGGCAGTTTCTCAAAGGAACCGACCCAGGGAAATGTCATGCTTCCGCCAAACAGCAGAATCAACAACAACAGGAATGCCAGCGGAAAGAGCGAGAAGAAGGAAACGGACAGCAGCCGTATGTCAAAGCGCCATTTGGCATTTGCCAGGTGCAGCAGCGCCGCCAGCGTCACGCCAGCCAGCGACAGGTGCAGCACTACCAGAAAATCAACGGTCAGAACTGACCAGCTTGCAAACGAAATCACGATTCGCTCCTCATCACTTGGCACCTACCGCTGCGGACTGTTCGGCTTTAAGACCATGGCGTACATAGTTCACCAGGTCCCAGCGCTCGGTAGGGTACATGTCATTTCCGTAGGAAGGCATCAGCGCCCCCCCAAACGTTACGTGGGCGAAAATATAACCCTCCGGCATTTCCTTTTGCACCCGGTCCGCCGTCAGGTCAAAGGGTCGGACGATCAGCTTGGCTCCCACCAGCCCATCTCCCGTACCCGAGTTCCCATGACAGGGAACACAATAAATCTTGAACATGGCTTTACCACGCGCAATAGATTCAGGCGTCGCAGGATTTGGATTGGGCAACTTGATCGCCGAATCGTGATCATGGATATAGGGGGTGGTTTTTGTCCCGTCCATGGGGACTGAACGCTGGGGAAACTGGCGTACGGAATCCGGACCTTCCTGTGGCTTGACACTGATCTGGTTGGCCATGTCCTTGCTCCAGGGCCAGGCCATCGCCAAGGAAGGGATCAGCGCCAATAAGGTAATCCACCGAAACGGTTTCATCGTCCATGCTCTCCCATAATTTGCAGTGGCTGATGGCGGGCAAAAATCTCATTGATCTTGGGGATGACCAGCGGGTCAGCCCTGACCAGGATTCCGATCTTGTCCACAGAAATACTGGTGTTGTACAACGTGCTGCGGTTGCCCGGCAGTTTCCAGGCAATGAAGCAGCCCAGCATGGTCATCAGGACGCCGAACAGGATGAACAGCTCATAAGTCAATACCATGTCCGGCGGAATGGGCACGACGGGGCGCCCCCCCCGAATCTGCAACAGGAAATTGGCCTGGGCCGAAGCGATCAGGGTAAAACCCACCGAGCCGCCCAGCACGGCACCCGCCAGGGTAAAGAGCTGCACATAGACCGGACGTTTGCCCAGCATCTCGGACAATTCCGGATGATCGATAGGCGATTTGATAACGACATCATCAATCCGGAACCCTGGCAGATGGGCACCCTTGAGTTCCTGGATGGCGCGCACAGCCTCTTCAAAATTGTTAAACAACGCCAATGTATGTACTTTGCCCATCATGCCCTCGCCTTGCTTGCCATGAACCGGTGATAGACCATTTCCTTCACCTCGTACATGGAAACCGCCGGGAAAATCTTGCAGAACAGCATGAACAACATACTGAACCAGCCAAAACTGCCGGCCACGATGCCTATTTGCACCCAGTTGGGCCACCAGTCACCGGTCCAGGTCCAGGGATAGTATCCATGAGCCAGCGTGGGTGTGATGATCATGAAACGTTCCAGCCACATGCCCACATTGAGCAGCAATGACACCACCATCATGGTGGGCAGATGGTTGCGCAGGGATTTGAAAACCAGCACGAACGGCACGATCGAACCCAGAAAATTCATGGCCCACCAATAAGGTGCATAGGTTCCTGTGGCACGGAAGATCAGTGCCTGTTTGGCGTACTCATCATTGCCATACCATGCCGAGGCGTATTCGATCAGATTGAGATAGGTCCAGACCATGGCGATGGCAAAAGTCAACCGGCAGGTTTTGTCCAGGATCGGCATGGTCATGTAGGCTTCAAAGCGGAATACATAACGCAATATAATGAACAGCGTGATAATCGCAGCACATCCGGAATACAGGGCCCCCGCCACAAAATAGGGAGGGAACGAGGTGATATGCCAGCCTGGTTGCTGTGAAACCGCGAAATCGCTGGCCACAATGGAATGCACCGACACCGCCAGGGGAATCAGGAAACAGGCGAGGGTCATGTAGGCCACGCGGAAGTTGGCCCATTGACGATCGGTACCCTGCCAACCCGCCGATAGAAACCAATAGAACTTCTTGCGAAACCCTTTGGCATTGTCACGGCAAATCGCCAGATCGGGAATCATGCCAAAGTACAAAAACACAATCGAGGACGTCAGATAAGTCCCGATGGCCGTGGCATCCCACACCAGAGGCGAATTAAAGTTGGGCCATGTCCAGCGTTCATTGGGGTATGCCACCACATAATAGAATTGCCAGACCCGTCCCAGATGAACCAGGACAAACAACCCGGCAGTCATCAGTGAAAAGGTGGTCATCGCCTCTGCAAAACGATAGATGGGCTTGCGCCAGTCTGCGTGCATAATGTGAAGAATGGCGGACAGCAGTGTCCCCGAATGGCTCATCCCGATCCAGAAGATGAAGGTGGCGATGTACAACCCCCATACCTGGGGGTTTTCAAGATCCGCTGCGCCAAGCCCATTCCGATATTGATAGACCTCGCAGTACACGCCAACAGAAAACAGCGCCAGCGATGCCAGAAAAATAACCCAGTACATCAAGCGCGGACGTTCCATGCTGCGCAGCACATCCTTGTTGATCTGAGCCCAGGCAATATCCTCGTTGATATCTTTAGCCTTGGGGACAAATCTCCGCTCAATCTCGATGTCGCTTTCGTCGGTAGTATGAATCATGCTTGCTGTTCCAATAGTAGAATCCAGAATCTCATCGTCGGGCTCCCGCGCTATCAGGCTTCAGAGTCCCGCACCCGTTCCATGTAGACGATTGAGGGGTAGGTTCTAAGATCCTCAAGGATGCGATAACCACGCAGATTTTCGTCTTTTTCCTGCCTGTCACTGGCCAACTTGATCTGCTGTCGTTCCCAAGTCCGGGCCACTTGCGATTTGTCGTCGGCAAGATTGCCAAAGGTAATGGCTGAAGTCGGGCAAGCCTGTGCACAGGCAGTAACCACTTCGCCATCCGCGACGCGGCGACCTTCTGTTCGGGCCCGGCCTTTGGCTTCGGTCAGACGCTGCACACAGAAGGTGCACTTCTCCATCACCCCCTTGCTGCGTACCGTCACATCCGGGTTCAGTTGCAGTTCCAGCGGATTGGGCCAGGCCCGTTCGGGATACTGCCACCAGTTGAAGTAGCGCACCTTGTACGGGCAGTTGGCCGAACAATAACGGGAGCCGATACAACGGTTATAAACCTGTGAGTTAAGGCCATCCGGAGTGTGATGGGTGGCTCCGACAGGGCAGACCACTTCGCAAGGTGCTGACTCGCATTGCTGGCACAACATGGGCAAGAACTGGGCTCCCCGGTCAGGAAACCGGCCTTTCATCTCCTCCCCCTCACCCCAGTAACGTTCAATGCGAATCCAGTGCATGGCCTGCCCTTTGGAAAAGGCCTCCCGACCCACTACCGGCAAGTTGTTTTCCGCGTAACAGGCTGTCGTACACGCATTGCAACCGGTACAGGCATCAAGATCGATGACCATGGCCCACTTGTAGTCCTTGTCCTTGTACTGATCTTCATAGGGGCGCTTGACCCGAAGCGAAGACCAGTTCTTGATCAGATTACTGAGTGACACGAGAAATCTCCTTGGCAAGTTGGGCTTGATCTGCAGCCATGGTGACTACCAGTTTGCGGCCCTGTTGCAGTGCGGTGGGGCCTTCATCCTTGACCACGTTGGCATGCTCACCCGTCTTCTTGATAATGACGCGCGTCGCGTAAAGGGCCAGTTCGCCGGTGTGTTCGTCGAACACGGGGTCGAAAATCTTGAAGGTGTTGACCCCCATGCCGTCGGCGTAACGGCCATAGGCCGTATGTCCCTGTCCGAGCGGCATGGACACCGTGTCGGGCTGAATACCCGGGAACAGGTAGGCCTTGGCCATTACGGATCCCGTCGCTGACTGCACTTCCAAAATATCCCCTTCGCGAATCTGCATTTCTGCAGCGGTGGTGGGATGAATCTCCACCCAGGAATCCCACACGATGGTGGTCAATGGGTCGGGTGATTCCTGCAACCAGGGCAGGTTGGCATGGCGTCCATCACGAAGGTCGGCTTTTACCGAGGGCACAAAATAGAAGGGATAGTGCACATCCGTGACTACCGACCGGGGCTTGTCCACCTTGACCGCTGCGGCGTGCGTTTCGAGCGCGGCGGGAGGCCCGTCCAGATGCAATACACCGTTGCGAAGGGCGTCTTCCCAGAAATTATCGTCGCTGGAGGTTGTCCTGAACACAGGCTTGGCCTTGGTCACCGCCGTCTTGATGTAAGCGTAGTAATCCGGGAAGGCCTTGTAGGCATCCGGTTTACGTTGCTTGAGCAGGTCCAGCAGGATGTCCCCGAGACCGCGTGTTTCGGGGTAGAGCCGCTCCATCAACGGCTGCTGAATCATGAGATCCACCCCCGCAGGCTGGTAACCCGCCACATGGGTCCCGAAATCTTCCATGGGAGACAGGAGCGGCAGAACCAGATCGCATTGGCGCGCCGTTTCATCCAGTTGTGTGACAAACGCCACCTTGAAGGGGACCTTGCTGAGATTGTTGGCAAAGGGCACGAAGGTGGGTGCGGTAAACACCGGATTGCTCCCAATCACCACCAGGGCCTGACATTTGCCTGCCGTCACGGCCTGATTCAGCCGCGTCAGGGCACCGGTGCTGCCGGTGATGGGGGTGAGTTGAGGAAACGGGTGGCTGGCCTGGCCCTGCAGGGTTTTGCCGCGGTTATCCAGGATCAGATTGAGCAGCAGAATGGCTGCCGCATTATCGAAGCCGTGGGCGTGCCCCTCGGCCGCAGGTCCTGAAAGCACCAGATTTGGAGATCTCTCCCACAGCATGCCGGCAATATGCGAGAGGGCATCCGCGTGAACTCCGGTGATTTCACTGACGGTGTCCTTGTCATATTGTTTCAAGGCCTCCGCGATGTCAGCCGACACAGCGTGGGCATACTCCTGGTGCTGCAGCAAACTATGCGCCAACCCCAGTGCAAAGACCCCTTCGGTACCCGGGATGATGGCGTACCAACGGTCAGCGTTGGCGCCCGTCAAGGTCATGCGCGGTTCGATCTGGATCAGGGTTCCTCGCGGCGCCTTTCTGAAACGCGCATACTGCGCAGCCATGTGCACCGGAGAAGGCCCGGCTCCCAGAAAATCGTTGCCAAAAGAGAGGATCAGGCGCGCCTTGTCGATTTGCAACACCGGTTGTTCCACCCCCAGCACGGCCTTGCAGGCGGCCCGGCCGATGGTCGGCGAAAGTGCGTCGTACACCACGTGGTTGGTTGAATTAAAGCTTTCCAGTAAAAGACCCAGCAGTACTTTCTGATGGCCGCTGATCTCACCCGTCAGCACCGCGATCTGATCGCCGCTGAGCGCGCTGGATGAACCCAACCGGGCCGTCAGCACGGCCATGGCCTTGTCCCAGGACACGGGTTTCAGAGTCTCCCCTTCACGCATCATGGGGGTCGTCAAACGGTCCGGGTTGTAGTGCACCTGGACCCCGGCCTGGCCCAGACCACATATCTTTCCGCCACTGATGCCCGACTTCGGGTTGCCTTCCAGCTTGAGCAAGCGCCCTTCACGCACGCGACCCATGATGCCACAACCCGAACCGCATTGGGTACAGGTCGATGCGTAGAAAACCCCCACGCCAGGCACCACGAAATCTTCGGGCTGGACATAGGATTCCACCAACTCAGCGCCGGACTCAATGGACGTGTTGCCGCAACCTGCCAGAGTGGCTGCTGCCCCGCTGATGCCCAGTACCCGCAGAAAATCCCGGCGATCAATATTGCTATTGCTCATACATCCTCCCTCATTTCCAGCAGCGGATTACTTGTGGCATTGCCAGCAGTCATTCGGTCCGTTGCTTGTTTTCGTGGTGCCGGCGCTCTCCAGATGCTCCTTCTGGTGGCAACTGACGCACCATCCCATGGAAAGCGCCTTGACCCTGCGGGCGGTTGTCATGGAGGCAATATCGCCATGACAGTAACCGCAAACCTCTCGCACCGGACGATCTTCCTTGAAATAAAAACGCTGGATATGCCGCTCGTGATTGAAACGCACAAAATCCGGCAGATCATGCACTTTCTTCCAGGGAATCGGTTCCTTTTTTTCCCAATACTCGAACAGCTTCTTGATCCGTGGCCTGTCCTTAACCGACTCGATCAGATTGTGACAGCCCATGCATTTATCCAGCCGCGGGATCCCTGAAACCCCGCTACGCCGTGCGTAAGTGTGGCAGTACATGCAGTTGATCCCCATCTGACCCGCATGGGTGTTATGTGGAAACTCGATCGGTTGCTCGACGACAGGGCCCAGTGCGTTAAATCCGTCTTCGGTTTGGGAACCGATGGCCCCTCCCTGAACAAACGGCTCTGCCATGGCGGCACTGCTGAAGACCCAGATCGATAGCCAGATCAAACAATTCTTCACGCGAACTTTCATCCCAAAGCACCTGTTCTAGTAAAAAAAAGCCCACACGCACCGGCTGTCAAGCCAGTCGCATAGCGCCCAAGGCGGGGCACTGCGCCGCCAGCATTGCCGATTTCGAATACCTGATAATACTCCGGCCCGGTGGCATGTACAGCGGGCGCACCTTCAAATCTGGCAGAGGATGAACGCAGACAGCTCATCGCAAAAGTATCGGGCCCTGAACAATTGCGTGCGGGTCAAATCCCTACGTTCAGACAAAGGAAAAGGTGCCCGGAGGCACCTTTTCCCGAACTGCAAAACTCTTAATTATTTTTTGGGTATAGCAACAAAGCCGTTGCAGTAGCATGTCGGACAAATTTCATCATCCCCGGGATACAACTTGCAGCCATGCACATGCCCCTTGTCCTTGGGTTTGGCTTGGTTGGGAAGGAAATTCATGCAATGATCGCACTGCTTTTCTCCAGGAACTTTGGGTTCATTCTGGAATTTCAAGGCGGTGCGTACGGCAGTGTTTTGATGCGCAAATGCGGTGCTATTAAAACCGACCATCGGTGCTGCAACCAGGGCGATACTGCCCATCTTGAGCAACTGACGGCGCGAATGCTTGACGTTGTCTTCCATTTTGAAACCCCCTCCAAATCGATTGTCTTGGCGTGAACGGGCTGTTTTCCGCTACGCAAATTATACTTGTAATGAATGTTGTCCCTAACTACACACCCTGATATGGCCGAGGAGATCATAAAGCACCAATCGGCCGACCATTGACCAGGAGCGTATCACCTTGGATTCGGGGTTGTCAAACGCACAAGTTTAACACCCCAACCCCCGTTGCAACAAGCCGGATTTGCCGTCTTTGAAATGACCATGATAGACTGCGCCACTACACACCGTTTGCTTTATTAGAGCAGGTCTT
>JAGWPH010000050.1 GCA_028870615.1 Betaproteobacteria bacterium | reverse complement strand
TCGTCGAAGGTGGCGATGCGTTTTGCATCGAACCCTGCAAAAGACTGTCTGTAATTCTCGCGTTTGCGCAAGACGGTGATCCAAGACAGGCCCGCCTGTGCTCCCTCCAGCAGCAGAAACTCAAACAGCACGCGGTCATCATGTTGTGGTACGCCCCACTCGGTATCGTGGTAGGCCACATAAAGCGGGTCGTCACCACACCAGGGGCAGCGGGTTTGGTTAGGCATGGCCTATCGCCATAAGCATGATAAGGGCCGGACCATGCTGTTTGTTCAAGTTACATGGGCGGCTTCATGCCGTCCTTCCCGACGCTGATGCGCAGCGCTGTCAGGCTTCCATCATCAGCTTGCTGCGTGGTGATCAATACCTTTGCGCCCACCGTGAGCAGCGACTTGTCAGCGGGGATAAAGGTGACAATGGGTACGTCCTGCGGTACGCTGATCTTCTGGTTGCCGCCCTTGTAGCTTAGCTCCAGCGTCTTGCCATCGTTGGTGTTGACGATGGCGTCGACGTTGGCGTTGGTCATGCTGGAGCCGGGCTCGAGGTCCCAGCCGTAATGGCCTTCCCCGATGCCCCGCATTGCCTCAGGAAACAGATGGACTTCGAGTGCCTGCAGGGAGCCTCCAGGGCCTTTCTGGAGAGCAGTTATGCCGACAAAATTACCTTGTTTGATATCGCTCAGCTTGATTGGCGACAGCACGTAGACCTTGGTATTGTCGGTGATACTCATCTTTAAATCCCTGCCTTCGCGCGTCTTTATCTGTAATCCATGACCGTCGAAACCAGTGATGGTCCCGCGTACCCTTATAGTGGCAGGTTGCGCTTGTGCGAACACACTTATCAGACCAAATATCATCGTGGCTATCAACAGCAATGCTTTAATTTTTTTCATGATGACCCCCCCCGGATTAATGCAACTCAAGATAACGTAATGATAGTACGGATGGACAAGTTCAGGTTGCTGAAGCCCCGACGCTTATAAGGACAGCCCTGCGGCACTCCCGCTGGCCCAGGCCCACTGAAAATTAAAGCCGCCGAGATGTCCGGTCACATCCAACGCTTCACCAACGAAGTAAAGCCCTGGAACAGTTTTTACCTCCATTGTTTTTGAAGACAGTCCGTCGGTGGCCACACCGCCCAGAGTAACCTCTGCCTTGCCGTACCCCAAGGTTCCCGAGGGGCGGACGCGCCAGTTGCACAACGCTTCCGCCGCATTGTCCAATTCCTTTGGCGTGAATTGATACATTGGTTTCGCCAGATGATACGCCGCACCCCATTGCTGGGCGAAACGCTTGGGCAGCACCTGCGCCAAAAGATTGTCATAGCGCGTCCGGCTGGAATGCCGGGAGCCAAGCCAGGCTCGCACATCCTGCCCCGGCAAGAGATTGATCGAGATAAAATCGCCGTTATTCCAATAAGAGGAAATTTGCAGTATCGCCGGACCAGAAAGACCGCGATGGGTGAGCAAAAGGGAATCGCGGAATCGTCCGCCATTACACGATACTTCCACATCAAGAGAGACTCCGGACAGATCGCCGAAGCATGAAAGGGTTTCTGGCTCAAAGGAGAGTGGGACGAGTGCCGGCCTTGGGGGAACGACGTAAAGTCCAAACTGGTTGGCGATGTGATATGCAAAAGGTGTCGCTCCGATCTTGGGCACGGTCAAACCACCGGTTGCAATGACAAGCGCTTGCGACTGATAATTTCCCTGGCTGGTTGCGACCTGGAATACGCCATCCTTTCGTATCACGGCCTGTACATCGCACGGCATGCGCCAGGTTACCCTACCCAGATCGCACTCCGATTTGAGCATATGGATGATCTGCTGCGCACTGTCGTCACAAAACAACTGGCCCAACTTCTTCTCGTGATATTTGATCCCGTAGCGCTCAACCAGCGCGATGAAATGCTGCGGAGTGAAGCGTGCCAACGCCGAGCGGCAGAAGTGCGGGTTTTGTGAAAGAAAGTTTTCCTGGCGACAATGGAGGTTGGTGAAATTGCAGTGCCCCCCGCCGGAGATGCGTATTTTTTCGGCGAGTTTTTGGCTATGATCAATCAGCAGTACCTTGCGGCCACGCTGCCCGGCCTGGGCAGCACACATCATGCCGGCTGCACCAGCGCCGATGACGATAACATCCCAATTCACCACTGTACTGGGCATGGCTTACATCGAGAATGCTCTGGCGCAAGTGTTTGGTTAGCCACCCGGCAATCTCAGATTGTGGAGGCTGGTCTGCACACTGCGTTTGCCTGCCTCGATCGCCTCCTTGGAGCGGTGAAAATCAAAAAGACCAAAGTGGGCCAGCCGGGGCGCTATGATGATATCCGGCGGCTCGCCCGCCATGCGGCTGCGCGTAATACGCACTTGCATGATGTTGATGCTGGAGCCCATGACGTCGAGCATGGATGGAAGTTTAGGTGTGTCGGCAGAAGGCGCTGGCATGAGTGCCCCCAGATTTTTCTGCAGTTTTTGGATCCATTCGCCAACCGGACTGCCCGGTATTTCGGATGGCGGTTCCGGTGGTATATGGGGGTCCAGCATGTCGGAATTAAGATCAACGGCAATCACGAGTTCGGCGCCCATTGCGCGGGCTAGTGACACCGGCACAGGATTGACAAGCCCTCCATCCACCAGTGTCATACCGTCGCGTAGTACTGGCGTAAACAGGACCGGTAGGGCAATGGACGCACGCACGGCTTCTACGGTCGAGCCTTCGCGTAACCAGACTTCAGCCCCGGTGCGTAGCGAGGTGGCCACCGCAGCGAATGGAAGAGAGAGCTCCTCGATAGGCCGATCTACGAAATTGCGTCGGAAGAATTCCATTATCCGGTCGCCTTTGAGCACGCCGCCGCTCAAACTGATATCCATGAACGACAGCACGTCTGACACGCCCATGGTAAGCAACCATTGTTCAAAGCGATCGAGTTCGCCAGCCGCGTAGGCAGCCCCTACCATTGCGCCGACCGATGTCCCGCACACGAGGTCCGGGTGGATGCCGGCTTCTTCTAGTGCGCGAATTACCCCAACGTGCGCCCAGCCGCGTGCCGACCCGCCACCCAGAGCAAGGCCCACACGAGGTTTTCGGGTAGTGCTCATGCCCGTAGTTGCCTTTTCTGTATTTTTGCCATTTGAGTTGCACTATTATGCCATTTCATCAATGGATAACGATCAGGAGCGAGATCATGCTAAAAAGATTTGTCTTTAAACACGCAATAAAACTCCGGGGGACAGTGGCCTTGTTGGTTTTATGCACCAACATAAGTACTTTCGGGCAGGAGCCGACTGAGATGAAACCCAAACGCTTTTCTCAAATCACCATGGAAAATGTGCCGCCACAGTCACGTGCATTGGCCCAGGAGATTGTGGCCATCTCCAGTGTCGGCCTGGCCGGGCCCTACAACGTGATGCTGCGCAGCCCGGTATTTGCCGAGCGCATGAAGCGTCTTCTCGATTATCTGCGTTTCGAAACGTCGCTTCCAAAACGGCTCAACGAGTTTGCCATCCTGATCCAGGGCCGGCTCTGGACCTCGCAAGTCGAATGGTATGCACACTATCCGCTAGCGCTGAAAGCGGGGTTGCCTGCATCGGTGGCAGATGACCTAAAAGCCAATATTCGTCCACGCAACATGCAGCCAGATGAAGCAGTGGTCTATGACGTTTGTATGACGATGAGCCAGCAACATGCCATCAGTGACGATCTGTTCAACCATGCCAAGGCGTTGCTGGGCGAACAGCAATTGGTCGATCTCATCGCCGTCAGCGGCACCTACGTGACGGTGGCCATGTTGTTAAGCTTGGGCGAGG
>JAGWPH010000049.1 GCA_028870615.1 Betaproteobacteria bacterium | reverse complement strand
TGTTTCTGAAAGACATGGATAAACTCCTTATTTTTAATTATGGTGCTTATTTTCATAAATTATCTCATAAATGAAATTATTGAAATGATCAGCCTGCGCTGCGCTTCAGAAAAAACTGCATCACGCGTTGAGGCATCCAGTGGATCTGCCCCGGAAATCTGCCTGATACAAATCCGACGTGCCCGCCCCGGGCCTGAAAATCCCTGGTGACATCAGGGGAGCATTGTTGCTGCTCCGGCAGAACGCCATCCGGAAGGAAAGGGTCGTCCCATGCGCTCAGGAGCAATGTAGGAACCCTGATCTGATTCAACCAGGGTTTGCTACTGCAGCGTTTCCAGTAATCGTCCACATTGGCAAAGCCGTGTAACGGCGCTATAAAGTGGTTGTCGAATTCGCGCAATGTGCGGGCTTTGAGGGTAGCGGCCAAATTGAACAGGCCAGGATACTGGTTGAATTTGTCCCGTGCTTTTTGTTTGAGTGTGGCCAGAAAGTGGCGGGTATAGAGCCGGTTGAACCCCTGCGCCAGATGGTCTCCTACCGCCTGTAAATCCAACGGCGCCGCGACAGCAGCTGCTTTGGTCAGGAGGGTACAAGCCTGGTCCCTTTGTTCGCCCAGCCACTTCAGCAACATATTGCCTCCCAATGAGACACCTATGGCATGAAGTGGTGCGCCAGCGTAGATGCTGCGGGTATGGGACAGAATCCAGTGAATTTCCGCACTATCTCCCGCGTGATAAGTGCGCGGCAGGCGGTTAATGATGCCACTACAGCCCCTGAAGTTCGGGGCTACCACGCGCCATCCGGCTTGGTGTGCACTGTGTGCCAGCGTGCGCACGTACCGGGAATTGGTACTGCCTTCAAGACCATGAAAAATGACGAGGGTCGGGGCGGTGCTTGCACCTTCCAGGATGTCCACATCAATGAAGTCATCATCCGGAGTGGTCCAGCGCTGGCGCTGCCAGGAGGGGCGTTCCGCAGGAGCCCACAAGGCGCCATAGAGGGTCTGGGCGTGATGGTTGGTCAGCCAGAGCGGCGCAGAGAATGCACGCGGAGAAAATAGTGCCGAAGGGGACGAGGGGTGCATGAAAAGGCGCCATATGGGCAAAAAAGCCGTTATTATGCGCATATTTCGGCACCATCGTGCGCTCGATGCGCGATTTGATCATCATGGCACGCCCCACGCGCTTCCATATTCATCTCGACCGCCTGATCCACAACTTTAAAGTTGCGCAGCGTTTGCACGGCGGTCGCGTGCTGGCTGTCATCAAGGCCAATGCTTACGGTCATGGAGACGTTGCCTGTGCCGAAGCCCTGAATTCCATTGCAGACGGCTTTGCGGTCGCCACATTGGAAGAGGCCATTCATTTGCGAGATGCCGGCATTCCTGGTCACATTTTGCTGCTGGAGGGGGTATTTGAAAAGGCAGAGATGCGCGAAGCCGTGACCCACAACTTGACTCCGGTCATCCATACACCCTGGCAAATCGGGGTGTTACAGCACACCGATTTTGCCACACCGATGCCAGTCTGGCTCAAACTGGACACGGGTATGCATCGCCTGGGGTTTCAGCCGGAGGAATTACGTGAGACCTATGAGATGCTACGCCGCATTGCCCACGTTGGTGAAATCACGATCATGACGCATTTTGCTAATGCAGACGGCGCGGACCCTGAAGCGATTGCCGAACCGATGCGGCAATTTCACAAGGCAACGCAAGGCTTGGCCGTGTCCACCAGCCTTTGCAATTCTGGAGCGATTTTGGGGCACCCTGCGGCATATGGTGACTGGGCCCGCCCAGGGTTGATGCTGTATGGGATAGATCCGGGGGTTCCCGCAATCAGGCCGCGTCAGGCCCTGCAACCGGTCATGAGATTGACGTCTGAAATTTCCGTCATTCGGATGTTGGCAGTCGGCGATGCAGTGGGTTACGGCGGTCTGTTCAAGGCGCAGCGGCCGACGCGCGTGGGAATCATTCCCTGCGGTTACGCTGATGGTTACCCGCGCAGTGCTGCTCAGGGAACACCTGTCGCAGTGGCGGGTACCCTGGTGCCGCTCATCGGCCGTATATCTATGGACATGATCACTGTGGATTTGACGGAGGTTCCCCAAATCCAGCCAGGTGCTCCCGTGGAGCTATGGGGAGATCAAGTGGCCGTCAGTACGGTGGCCCAGAGTGCAGGTACGGTGGCTTACGAAGTGCTTTGCCACGCCAGGCGAGCTGAAATCCAATATCACGCTGTAGTTCGCTCTTCCTAAAACTTCAAAATCCTGATGTTATTTGCGCCAGCCGCAATGGTGGCCGGGGTTAGCATTCATCTCATGAATAATGACATGGGCAGGCATCTTACTGCGATGCTTCAGGACGCTTTTTCCAAATTGATGCCCTTGCTGGACGATTCCGCCATTCGTGAAATTATGGTGAACGGGGAAAACGATGTCTGGATAGAACGCGAAGGACAACTCGAGAAAACCCCTTGTCAATTCTCCAGACACGATGCACGCAATGCAATTCAAATTTTGGCCACAATGGCTGATCGCGAAGTCGGTATACGAGCTGGAGAGACGCTCCTAGACGCCGCCTTTGGCAACATGCGTGTTTCGGCGGTACTGGCCCCCATTGCCATACAGGGGCACGCTCTTTGCATTCGAAAGCTGGCCGGTGTTTCCAAGGCGCTATCCGATTATTTTCCGACCGCAACTACAGTTTGTCATGCCACACTCTCTACGGATCAAACGTGGTCCGAAAGTTTTCATATTCCAGAAATGTTGCACTGCCGTCTTCTTCAGTGGGTCAACACCAGAATGAACATACTGGTCAGTGGAGGAACCAGCACCGGTAAAACAACCTTTCTCAATGCGCTGATTCGAGTCATGCCTGCCATGGATCGCCTCATCACCATAGAAGATACGCGCGAATTGATTGTTGATCTCCCGAATCATGTGTCCTTTGAAGCCAATGCATCGTTGTCGGTAACGGTTCGCGATTTGGTGCGCCAAACTTTGCGGTTTCGACCCGATCGCATCGTGGTAGGTGAAGTCCGGGGAGGCGAAGCATTTGATCTGATTCAGGCCATGAATACAGGACATGACGGTTGTCTGGGTACCTTGCATGCCAATAGTGCCTATGACGCGCTGGGCCGACTTGAACAAATGATCATGCAGTGCGGTGTGGATTGGTCTTCCGGGGCCATTGCACGACAAATCGCAAGTTGCATTGACGGGGTGATTCACTTGTCGCGCATTGGCGGCGTGCGTCAAATTGAAAACATGATCCAGGTGGAGGGGTACCGAGATGGCACCTATCAGACCCAGACCTTATTGCAACAAGCCTAGTTCAATGGGCGTCTTGTTCATAAATCTTGTTTTTTTCACCGGGTTTATGTTGGGATTGCTTGCACTGTCTACAAGTGCAAGCGCATTTTATACCCCCATGCCGTGGGAAGGGCCGATCTGTGCCGTGGCTAGCAGCCTCAAGGGGCAGGTGGCTGTAGTGCTTTCCGTGGTAGCGACCATCATGATCGGCATCATGTTCATGTATGCCGAAACCGGCGGTATCGTTGCCAGGATTGCCAGTTGGTTGTTAGGGATGTCATGCGCCCTGTCTGTAGTTAGCATCATTACGGCCCTGTTCCCCGGAGTCACCATGCCGGGATGCTTATGAATACGATGATTGAAAGGCGGGTCTCGCCATTGCACCAATCTTTGGTGGAGCCTTTGTTAATTGCCGGAGTTGAAAAACCTTTTGCCATAGTCAATGCAACTCTGAGCATTGCCCTGGTCGGTGACCTTCACATGTTCGGATGGCTGCCGATCGCGGTGTTGGCTCATCTCATTTTGCGGCGTATTACTCTGGGCGACCCATTTACGCGGCAAATCTACGTCAAGTACAATCGGCAGGCTGACAGCTATGACCCGTGGCCCCACGTTAGAACGCAAAGAGGGCGCCGTCCCCTCGGGTTTGGTAGGGCCATGGCATGTTGAACCTTAAGCACAATGCCTTTGGGTTCGATTCTCGCTCCCGCGGCTTATCCGAGGTTCTTCCCTGGCTGGTCCAGATTCGAAACGGTTTGGTTCTCAACAAGGACGGGAGTTTGTTGGCCTGTTTTTTTCTGCAAGGCATGAGAGTGGAAGGTTGTGATGATGCATCCATTGATTACGGTGCAGATGTTTTTGAGCAAGCGCTGCGTAACCTGGATCATCGCTTCACACTATGGTCCACTATCCTGCGACGCGAGTGTAAGGATTACCCTCAAGGAGCATTCTCAAACCCAGGAAGTGCCGCCATTGATGCCCTGCATCGTCAAGCAATGCAGGACAAAAAACATTTTTTCAATCGTCATTTCATTAGCATATTGCTTTCCCTTGATGATTCACGAGACGGGTTCTTCGGTATGTTGGCACAGGCCTCAGGGGAAGCCGAGGGCAATCTGTTTCAGCGTTTATGTAGCACAGCAGCCCGTCAATTGATTCATGGAAATGCATTTCGACACGATGAACGAGTCCTGCAAAAACGTATCAACCAGTTTGAAGAGATATTGTCCCAGTGGGTCGGAGGATTGCAGCAGCTGGAGCCGGAGCGTCTACAGGGGGCGGATCTGACGGGATTCCTTCATGAAATGACCAGTCCTGCAACACATCGGTCTCAGCCGCCACTCGTGGCCCAGAACGGATATCTGGATACGGTGTTGGGTGAGGACCGGGTTGTGGTACAGGGTGACCACCTGCGCTTTGAAGGTGTAGGGCAGACTCGTTACGCAGCTGCCTTGGCGGTCAAGGGTTGGCCGGGGTCCACCTTCCCGGGTATGCTCGATACCGTCATGACAGCCCCTGTTGAATTAACGCTGTCACAAGTATTTCGATTCGTCGACCACGACGCCGCCAAACGATACATCAAAAATGTTCAGCGATTTCACCTTAATCTGCAAAAATCGCTGTTCAGCTATGTCCGTGAGGCCGTATCAGGTGAGGAAAGTGTCGTGCGTGACACAGGGCGTGCCGTATCGGCGGAAGATGCACGGCATGCGCTGACCGACATCGTGGCAGCTCGTCGGATTTTTGGGTACCACAATCTGACTGTCCTGGTATTTTCGACCAATCTCGATGCCTTGGATGAAGCGCTGGGTGTAGTGGCTTCTGGTATACGCACTCAAGGCTATTTGCTGCTACGCGAACGATTACACCTTAACTCAGCCTGGTCAGGCACGCTTCCCGGTCAGTGGGGAGAACTGGTTCGCTGGCATTTTATTAGTACAGCCAACTGGGCTGATTTATGCCCGATCCGTTCTTCTGGAATGGGGTTGCAAGTCAATCGATATCTGGCCCAGCAGACGGGCAGACTTGCGCCAGCGCTTTCATTGTTCTCGACCCGGTCGGGCAGCCCGTATTATTTCAATCTGCATCATCATGATCTGGCACATGCATTTGTCATAGGACCTTCTCGTAGCGGCAAATCGGTATGGGTTAACTTTTTGATCAGCCAGTTCCAAAAATACCATCCCGTACACACTGTAATCTTTGACAAGGACCGTTCCTGCCGCATTCCCACCTTGTTGCAAGGCGGCCATTGCATCGATATCACAGAATCTTCAGTGCGGCTCAACCCGCTGTCCCTAGTCGGTGACCCAAAACAGCGCAACTGGTTGGCGCGCTGGCTTGAAATTTTACTGAGTGCGCGGGGCCGGGTCATTTCCGCTGAGGATGATCGCGCTGTAGCCGAAGCGCTCAATGGGTTGGCCGCATTATCACCCCACTTGCATCAACTCAGAAGCTTGCATGGATTGTTACCGCGTCACCTTAGGGTGGAACTCGAGCCATGGCTCGCCGGAGGGGTATTAGGAGGTCACTTTGATCACCAGGACGATAGTTTTGTTCTCTCGTCATTCACATGCATCGAAATGGGCACTGTACTGCGAGACAGTCGCGTAGCGCGTGCGTTCCTGGAATACGCGTTTTTCCGGGTCGAACAGTTGCTGGATGCCCACAAGGGAGTTCCCACGCTGATTTATGTGGAAGAAGCCTGGTTTATGTTATCCGATCCGTATTTCTCAAATCGCATCAGGGACTGGCTGAAAACGATCCCAAAAAAGCTGGGTTCTCTCATCCTGGCAACGCAATCTCTGGACGATTTGTCCGGTTCGGATATCTTTTCCACCATTGCGGACAATATTCCCACCCGGATTTTTCTGCCTAACCGCCAGGCAAGGGCCCATCGTGACCTTTATCACGGACAGTTCGGATTAAATGATTCACAGATCGGTCGTATCGAGCAGGCTGCTGAGAAGTGCCACTACTACGTCAGCACCCCTGAAGAAAATCATCTGATTGAAGTGAAGTTTTCTCCGCAACTCCTGGCTTGGTTGCGCTCGGATGCGCGTGCCCAAGCCTTGTTTGAACAGTACCGCACCGATGGCCGCGCTGATTGGATGAACGCGTATCTGAAGGACATTGTGGCAGAGCATAAATGAGGCATCAATCCACCGGGCTGGCTCTTCTGTGGCTTACATATTTTGTCTTTTTTGGGCAGGTGGCCTGGGCAGGGGGAGGGGGGGCGATGGGGACCATTGTCTATGATCCCACCAACCACGCAGAAACTGCGCTGACGGCAGCCAATGCGGTGCGACAAACTGCACAAATGGTTCAGGCATATACCTTGCAGATCCAGCAATATTTAAACGAACTTGAGAATCTTAAAAAGCTACCTCAGGAAGCACTGGACCAGATTTTAAAACCCTACACTGATGAGATCGCTACGGCCCAGTCCCTGTCACAAACATTGGGAACCACGCTTAACCAGATTCATGATTTGCAAAACACATTTACGGTGCAATTTCGCCAGATGGTGGCCATGGGGCTGTCCCCTAGTCAGTATATGGATCGTGAAATGCAGATTGCCCAATTTCGCGGACAGAACATCAATTCCGTATTCCAGAATGAAGTATCCATTTTGCAGTCGGTTAATGACTCTTATACGCGCATTCGAAAATTACAGGAACAAATCCCAGCCAGCAGTGGGCTGCAGCAGAGTTTCCAGACAGTCAACCAGCATCTCAACCTGTTGGCGGGTCAAAATGCGCAATTGATCAGCTTGATCGCAGGCCACCAAGCGAATGATTCGGCGCATCAGCAGGATGAAACCAATGCCAACGCCCTGGCGGGAGAAATTATCCAGAAGCGGCGCCAGGACGAAGCGGTGAAGGTACAACAATTGCATCAACAGTTACGTGACCAGGAATCGACAATGGGCTGGGGCATCATGAGCCAAGGACATTAGCACGGGCATGATGACGCTTAGCCCAGCCATTATCGATCAGTTTGGACAATTGTTCCTAGATGGCGGGCGAGCCCTTCATGGCAATCTGTCAGGCGTTGCGGATAGCCTTTATGGGTCGCTCCTGTTGCTGACTTTTAGTTGGTCAGGAATCAATATCCTGCTGGAATCCATGATGGGTGACAACCTTGGGAAAGTGCTCTCGCAATTGATCCGGTTTTTGTTCATGGCAGGGTTGGTCGCCTGGTTCTTGCAAGCTTATGACTTCATTTTCTACGAGGGCATCTATCGAGGTTGCGAGGCGATCGCCACAGCCATTGCGGGTCCAAATGGTAGTGCTCAGGGATTCGCAACGGCCTGGAGTGTTTTCACAGACATCATTGTCACAGTATGGGACACAATTGCGGGCAGCCCTGACCGTTATCTGGGAGGCGCTAGCCCCATGTCATGGGCCTTTTGGGGTGCGCTAGGAGGCTGGATAATAACCGTGGCTTTGCTTTTTATTGCTCTTTGCGTATTTGTTGTAGCACTGGCGATTCTGGCGGTCATTCATGTCATGGGTAACGCTTTGGCAGGGCTGGCCTTGGCATTGGGCCCATTTTTTATTCCCTGGTTACTATGGGATGTAACCAAGGAATTTTTCATGGCGTGGGTCCGTTTTCTCTTTATTGCCTGCTTTTACAGGGTCATTTCCGTTGCGGTACTGGTCATGACGAAACCTGTCTTCGTGTTGTTACATCAATGGATGACAGACAATGCCGCGGTCATGGCCAATGCCACACCTACGGATTCCATGACACTAGCGGTCCTGTTGATCATCACTGCGACCATCATCGCCTATCTGATGAGCCATGTACCTCAAATCTCGGCCGCCTTGGTCGGGCATGCGCGTGTTGATACTGGATTTGCTACCAATTCCAGCCGGGTCATCCACAGCCGCATCAGTAAGGCCAACGACTGGATGGCAAAACAAATTCGGGCGTACAGCAGAAACGAGGGTCGTACGGGAGACCGCTCATGAAACGTATGCGCCTACCCGGGTTGTCCGTTACGCAGCAGCAGCAGTTGTTTCAAGCGCTGGTAAAACGCTCAGAACTGGATGCTGAAACGCGTAACGAATTCCCTGTTCCGGAGTTTTTATCCCACACGTTCTTGGGGCAGAGCTGGTGGGCGTTGCTTAAAGAACTGTGCGACCGCCCGCTCATGACTGCGTTGGGCCTGGTTGCTGCAACCACTTATCCGTTGTTTTGGTTAATGCATCTGATGCGTCGATGGATTTAGTTTTTACTGGACCCGCGGTATCATCCTGCTTCTATGGATAGTACCGATCTTGAAGTTCTCAAAACAGTGGCACACTGGCAGTTGACGGGTGCTGGAGTCGTGCTGGCCACTCTCATCAAGACTTGGGGTTCGGCACCACGACCCGTGGGATCATTGCTGGCGTTGACTACTGACGGTCGTTTGGTAGGTTCGCTCTCGGGAGGATGCATCGAGGACGACCTGCTTGCCAAGATGCGCAACGGCCAGCTTAAATCCCCTGAAAAAATGGCTTACGGTGTGACGGCAGAGCAGGCCAGTCGCTTTGGACTGCCTTGTGGTGGTACGCTGGAACTCATGCTGGAGCCGCTGCACTCCCAGAGCAAAATCCCCGAGTTGCTGGATGCAATATCCCGACAGCAGATCGTGGCTCGCTTGCTCGATCTGCGAAGTGGTCAGGTTCAGGTGGTGCCTGCCAGCACAACGGACAGCCTGCTTTGCACCGAGGAGCAATTGCGTTCCATTCATGGGCCGCGTTGGCGCTTGCTGATCATCGGCGCAGGGCAGGTCAGTAGTTATATGGCAGAAATGGCCATGGCGCTGGATTACCAGGTCTTTGTTTGCGACCCCAGACCGGAATTTCGGAAGTCCTGGCAAATGCAGGTTCCGTCTGTTGAGGCCACGATGCCGGACGATTTTATTGTTGCTCATCATCCTGACCCACACACGGCCGTTGTTGCATTGACGCACGACCTGAAACAAGACGATCTGGCGTTGCTGGAAGCGCTGAAATCCAATGCTTTCTACGTCGGTGCCCTAGGCTCTAAAGCCACCCAGATCAAGCGTCGCGAACGCCTGGCTTTGTTTGATTTGAACGCACAACAGATTGCCGCATTGCATGGTCCGGCCGGCTTGCCCATTGGCAGTCGTACCCCGCCCGAAATGGCCATCTCCATCCTGGCCGAACTTACCGCCGTTCGTCATGGCCTCATGTAAGCCATGATTGCTGGTCTTCTGTTGGCTGCGGGCCACAGCACGCGCTTTGGCAGCAACAAACTGCTCCATGCACCGCCAGGAAGTCTTCCTCTAGCCCTTCAAGCGGCACGATGCCTGACCCCCCTGGATCAGTTGCTGGCAGTCGTTCCCCAAGGTGACGATACGTTGCGAACACTGTTTCAGAATATTGGATTGGCGGTAGTGGAGGTGCAGGAGGAGGAAGGCTCGTCGGGCCTGTCGTCCAGCCTCAGAAGCGGGTTGCTGGCCGCGCCCCAGGCCGATGGCTGGATCATTGCGCTGGCGGACATGCCGCAGGTCAAAGTCAGTACCGTAGTCGCCATGCAGAGGGCCTTATCGGAAGGGGCGGCGATCGTGGCTTGTCGCTATCGCGGGCAACGCGGTAATCCCGTTGGTTTTTCAAGCCATTTCCGGGAGGCTCTAATGGCCTTACGGGGAGACCAGGGTGCTCGGCGCCTGTTGGACGTTCATCGACAGGAGGTGTGCTGGCTCGATGTGGATGATCCGG
>JAGWPH010000048.1 GCA_028870615.1 Betaproteobacteria bacterium | reverse complement strand
CTCGACATCGAAACCCTGGATTTGCTGGAGTCATTGCTGGCGGAATACAACGGTACCCTGTTCCTGGTCAGCCATGATCGCGCATTTCTTGATAACGTGGTCACCCAGGTTATCGTGCTGGACGGGCAGGGTGGGGTCACGGAAAACGCCGGGGGATACAGTGACTGGACGCGCTATCTGGAAAACCGGGGGGCCATGGACAACACCCCCCAGACGAAGCCTGATCCAGGTGTTGAACGCACTCGTCAGCGCCCAGAAAAGATGTCCTACAAGGAAGTCAGGGAGATGGAATCCCTGCCGGTCCAGATTGAAACGCTGGAGGCAGAGCAGGCCGGAATCGCCACCCAGTTGGCCGATTCGAACCTTTACAAGGGTGACCCTGAGCGCCTCAAGCAGTTGCAGGCACGCCACGCCGAAATCGAACAGGCTGTGGAAGACGCCATGGCGCGTTGGACAGCGCTAGAGCAAAAGCAAGCTCGCTTGAACGCCAACACGCTATAATCCCCGCTTCGGAGAGGTGGCAGAGTGGTCGATTGTACTTGACTCGAAATCAAGCATACCTAACGGTATCGAGGGTTCGAATCCCTCCCTCTCCGCCACCGAGTCTGCAGCCCGGAGAACCGCGGCTCTTCCCCATCAACGGGGGATGGCAACGATTAGACGCGGTTAATCACACCGTTCCAACCACATAGTGCAAGCACCCGTAGTCGGTAGTTTTCAAAATTCCTGAAGCCATAGGCTCGTCGGGAAATCATTTCCATTTTAGTGTGGAAACCCTCGGTAATGCCATTGGATCTGGAGAATCTCCACATACGCACAATCGGCTCCAGCCAGGATTGCAGGGTTTTGGCCAGGGCATGGGCGGGACTGTGTTTGAATTGCTCCAGGAGGGTTAGTAGTTCTGACCCTCCCTGGCGGGCTTGTTTACCATTGAGGTCTCTGAGGAGCAACAGCCGGTTAAGGCGCTGTTTGGCCTGATACAGGGCGTTGAGGACAGGGTGTTGCGCCAGATAATCCAGCAACCTGTTTTTTTGTGCATCAGCAAGGTTCCAGTGATGGCGACGCATCAGACTCAGTAGCCCCCGGTTCTTTCTGCCCTGCGGGTCCTGCTGCTGCCACAACTGCAAGAAGTGTTGATTGACCAGGCGCACCACATGGAAACGGTCACTGACGATCCGGGCATTGGGGAAATAGCATTGTGCAATACTGCGGTAGGTATCCGACAGGTCCATGACCACAAATTTGACCTGATCTCGTCCCCTCAAACGGCTCAAATAATGGTGCAGGCTGGGCTGCGAGCGCCCCAGCACCACATCAAAGACCTTGTGGTTTCTGAGGTCTACCAGGGTGGTGGCATAGCCCTGGCGGCGGCTGAAGAAGTGCTCGTCAATGCCCAGGATATGCGGGCAGGGGCGGCCGGCAAGCTCCGAGACTCGGGATTTGATGTGGTGCTGATAGTCGCATGAGCGGCGCGGCATCGGTCGGTAGGAGCGCGGGTCAGTGCGCGCGGATCATTCAAGATAGTCGCGCAGTTGCCGTTCGGCCTGATAGAGCATGTCGGGAGGAAAGACAGTACTGTCGCGCATTGCCTGCCCCGCTGCGCTCTGCCTAGTTTTCTGCAACTCCAATAGTCCACGTTTGGCGTATTCTTGGCATCTCGCTTTTACGCCAAGCAATTCGTAGATTGCCGCCATTCCTATGTAACCGGCGATCTGGTCTGTTGACATGGCGATGGCCGGTTCAAATAAATTTGTTGCTGCGAAGCCAGTTTTTCTCGCGGAGTCTGTACGCTTGTTGTTTACCTCTTTCTCAAGAGCGGCGATTTTTTGAACCCCTGCTTGGCAAAGGATTCCCGATATTTTGGCGCGGATAATCGACACATTCTGATCTTCGTGACCTAACTGCTCGTATCGGGACACTAAGTTATTTTCCATTGACGAAAGCACAAAGCAATCGAACAGTTCTGTGTCGGCGAGCGCTTCAAAAATGGCGTCTATCACTATTGGTGCTACTTTATGCCAAGGCGGAGTCCGAGCCTTCAACAGGCTTCTTGCCGAGGGCGGCTGCCCATCCCTCATGGTCGGTCGATTCTTTGAGCCTAATAGTCGGGTTAGGATGGACATGATGACGACGCTCGCGCGTGCAGACACTTGGTCACTTTATCACGAAAAGAGCAACGATACGTGCTGGGTACGGGGAGCAGGTCACAAATACATGGCCGTCAGCAATACGGACTCTGTGCAGCACCCGATAATCCTGGTGGTTTTGAAGCAGGGCGACTGCTTCCTCAAGCTCCATCATGTCTCCAGGTGGTATCGTGTGTGTGATTTGCGGCTGGGAAATTGCAAGTTCGCGTTAGACTGATGCAATTTACTCTCTGCGCCGTGGCAGTACTTGTATTTTTTGCCAGAGCCGCAAGGGCAGGGGTCGTTTCGCCCAACCTTGTTGGTATCTCGTATGGGTTGGCGCTGCATCACTTCAGGCGATTCACCAGCGGCAAACTTCCTTTCCCGCTGCTCCATCCAGAATGCATGTATCTGACACACCGTGCCAGCCAGGCCATCCGCTATTGCCTTGTGCTCATCCAATGACAGATCTTTCTTTTGCAATGCCTCCCAACCCGCTTCAGTCCCATACAGAATAATGTTGGAAAGCCAATCGCCCTTGCCAACAAGAACCGGAAGCCAGTCCTTTGAATCGAGCAGAATCCCTTTCATGAACCCGCTGCACCATTCGTCAAT
>JAGWPH010000047.1 GCA_028870615.1 Betaproteobacteria bacterium | reverse complement strand
CGCCCATGATGTGCGCCCGCATCCTAAGCCGCTCCAAGGAAGAAGCCGCCACCGCCTCTGGTATCGGCGCGCGCGCCAAAGCGGCCTTCGATCGTCTCATCGCCGAATACGGCAGGGCCCTGGACTGGGTGTTGCAACACCAGACGGCCACCCTGTGGGTGGCTGTCGCCACGTTTGTCTTGACGGTCCTGCTCTACCTGTACATCCCGAAAGGATTTTTTCCGGTGCAGGACACAGGCATCCTCCAGGCCATCACTGATGCGCCCCAGTCCATTTCGTTTCAGGGCATGGCAGCGCGTCAGCAGACTGTGGCCGAAACCCTGTTGCAGGACCCGGCCGTGGAAAGCCTGTCTTCCTTCATTGGGGTGGATGGCATCAACACAACCATCAACAGCGGGCGCCTCCTTATCAGCCTCAAGCCACTGGAAGCGCGCGGGCCGGATGGCGGCGTCACCGAGGTGATGGCGCGACTGCGCCAGAGGCTGGCCAGGGTGGAGGGCATACATGTTTATCTGCAACCCGTGCAAGATCTCACCATAGAAGACACCTTGTCTCGTACCCAGTTTCAGATGACACTGGAGAGCCCCAAGCCAGAAGAGATACAGGAGTGGACGGCAAAGTTGGTGAACCGTCTGCAGGCGCTGCCGCAACTCAAGGATGTGGCGAGCGATCTGCTCAATGACGGGCAGCGGGTGTACCTGGACATTGATCGTAACAATGCCGGCCGTCTTGGCGTGACCGTGGCGGCCATCGACAACGCGCTTTACGACGCCTTCGGACAGCGCATCATCTCCACCATTTTCACGCAATCCAATCAGTATCGTGTGGTACTTGAGGTGCTGCCTGAGTTCCGCAAAAATCCGAAGCAGCTCGACAGTATCTATGTCACAGGGGCCCTTCCGGGCTCCGTGAGTGTGGGTGGGTTGGGGCCCGCCATCGTTCCCAACGCCACCAACACGCCCGGTGCTGCCACCACCTCCGGTCCGGTGACTGCCTCCGGTGGTGGCAATGTCCAGGTTCCATTAAGCGAACTGGTGCATATTTCCGAGCGAATCGGTCCCCTCACCATCCATCATTTGGGACAGTTTCCCTCCTCCACCATTTCCTTCAATCTCAGCCGCGGGGTGTCGCTTGGCCAAGCGGTGGATGCCATCGATGCCGCCCAACAGGACATTCTTCTGCCCGAGAGCATCGAAACACGGTTTCAGGGGGCTGCCCGGGCCTACCAAAAATCTCTTTCGTCCACGTTGCTGCTGGTCCTGGCCGCCGTGGTGACCATGTATATCGTGCTGGGTGTACTCTACGAAAGTTACATTCACCCCATCACGATTCTCTCCACCCTGCCCTCTGCCGGCGTGGGTGCGTTGCTGGCTCTCTTCCTCACTGGCAACGACCTGGGTGTACTGGGCATCATCGGGATCATTTTGCTGATTGGCATCGTCAAGAAAAATGCGATCATGATGATCGACTTTGCACTGGATGCCCAAAGAAACCAGGGATTAAGTGCGCTTGAAGCGATCAGGCAGGCCTGCCTACTGCGCTTTCGTCCAATTTTGATGACTACCTTTTCGGCACTTTTTGCCGCATTGCCCCTGATGCTGGGCAGCGGCATAGGGGCTGAATTGCGGCAGCCATTGGGGGTGACCATGGTGGGTGGCCTGCTGGCGAGCCAGTTGCTGACCCTGTTCACCACTCCGGTCATTTACCTGGCCATGGAGCGCTTGGCCAGACGCGCCAAATCACCATGAACATGACCGGGGTGTTCATCCGTCGTCCCATCGCAACCACATTGTTGACGGCCGCCATCACCCTGTCGGGGCTGGTTGCCTTCAACCTTCTGCCTGTGGCACCACTGCCACAGGTGGATTTTCCGGCGGTAAACGTGCAGGTAAGCCTGCCCGGCGCTAGCCCGGAAACCATGGCAGCCACTGTAGCCACTCCCCTGGAACGGACTCTGGGCCGCATCGCTGGCGTTGAAGAAATCACGTCCAACAGCTCCACCGGGCAGACGGTGTTAAGCTTGGTCTTCAATCTGGAACGCAACATCAATGGCGCCGCGCGGGATGTGATGGCCGCCATCAATGCGGCCAGTGCGCTGCTGCCTGCGAATTTGCCCCTCAATCCTATTTACCGCAAAGTCAACCCGGCCGATGCGCCGATTCTCATCATGGCGCTGACTTCCTCCACCCTCAGCGCCGGGGAAATTTATGATGCTGCCTCCACGATTCTGGCGCAACGCCTGTCCCAGGTGGACGGGGTGGGCCAGGTCACGGTGGGAGGCAGTTCCCTGCCTGCGGTGCGGGTTGAACTGAGCCCATTGGCGCTTGACCGCTACGGGGTGGGCCTGGAACAGACCCGCATTGCCATTGCCAGCACCAACACCAACCGCCCCAAGGGCTTCATCGAAGACGACACCCATCGCTGGCAGATCGAGGACAACGATCAGGCCATGAAAGCCAGTGAGTACCGTCCGCTCATCATCGCCTGGCGTAACGGTACACCGGTTCGTCTGGCAGACGTGGCTGAAATCAACGACTCCGTACAGGATCTGCGCAATCTGGGAATCGCAAATGGGCGTCGTGCCATCCTGCTGATCGTGAACCGCCAACCCAATGCAAATATCATCGAAACCGTGGACCGCATCCGGGCGCTGGTGCCCCACTTGCGCGCTTCGATTCCCAGCGCCATTGACCTGTCCGTAGTGATGGATCGCACCCCCACCATCCGTGCTTCACTGCATGACGTGGAGCGCACGTTGCTCATTGCCACTGCCCTGGTCATCCTGGTGGTATTTCTGTTTCTGCGTGAACCCCATGCGGCGTTAATTCCCAGCGTGGCCGTTCCAGTCTCGTTAATCGGCACCTTTGGCGTGAT
>JAGWPH010000046.1 GCA_028870615.1 Betaproteobacteria bacterium | reverse complement strand
TAGACCGAACCATCAAAAGCCTGAATCCGCAGGCTTTTGTCATTAACGAAAAGATGCGTCAGTTTGCGCGGGAGAATGCAGTGGATTTCATGTCGCCAATGGATGCGTTATGCAACGAGCGGGGCTGCCTGATCTCAGCATCCCCCCATGAGCTGATCCCCGTCTCTTTTGACTACGGCCATCTGACGGAGGCAGGGTCAAATTTGTTGATTGAGCAAGCGCTCAAATCTCATCAGATTGCCCTGCCTTGATTCGATCGATTTCAACCATGACCCTTCTGACAGTGAGCTCATCTAAACATTTGCTGTAACTGGTTCTGTTTTTCTCGCAGCCCTCGCCACGGCAAGGAACGCAATCCCCTTCCCCCTGAATCAGGCTGACATTTCCCACCTGCTGCGAGCCTTTCATGTGCCATGGGCTTTCATCGCGGGCGTAGCTTGATGGCCATGGCCCCCACTTGACTGGATTCGATGGGCCAAACAAAGCGATAGTAGGTGTTCCGACAGCTGCAGCGATATGTGTAACACCGGTATCCGGGCCAACAAATAGGATGGCCCGTGAGATCAGATCAGCCGTTTTTGCCAGGCTGAGGGCGCCACAAAGATTGGTGGCACCGCTGTTTTTTGCAATTTGTTCGACATACTTCATTTCTTCGGGAGCCGGGCCGCCTGTCAGCACTGATCGAATCCCCTGACGGGCAAGCTCATCAATCAGCGCAATCCAGTGTTCCTGTGACCACATTTTGTAACTAAATTTTGGAAAAGGGTGGAGTACGGCATAAGGCCCTTTCGACAGCTCAGCGGGAAACGATCCACCTGCAGCAGGCGGAATCACGTGGTAAAACTTTGGGATGCCCAGTAGGTCCAGTACTTGTAGACCCATAGAGACCGTGTGGGTATGAATGTCGTCGAACAGAACCCGTTTGTCGAGCAAGCGGACCGAAAGCCAGGCAGTGTGAGTGTTGTACAACCCCGCTGACATTTTACCAGCAATGAAACAGTACCAGCGTGCACGATCGGAGGATACAGTGGACAGCGCCACATCGTATCTTCGCCACAAACCCAGGATCTCCTTCAGACGGACAAAAAAACCGGCACGATGGGGGATCGCTATGACCCGGTTAATATCAGGGTTGCCTTCAAGGGTGCCCTCAATGCCGCGCAACACCATCACATCGATCTGGGCGGTTGGATCAGCCAGGCGAATGGCGTGAATTACGGGGGTGGTGAGTAGCACATCTCCAATGCGCAAGGTGCACACTACCAGATATCGCTTGCTGTAGGGACGCATCATACCGACCGGCAATTTATCATGGATCGTCGACAGTGTTTTGGGGCCACATCACCGGTTATGAACCCACACGGGTACACCCGGTAAAAGTTGGGAAAAAATGTGATCAGAACAGATTGAAAAAGGCTCTTGCTACAACTGCGCAATATGGTTCTTCAGCGGTATGGTAGCCTTCCAATCCAAGAAACGGAATCAGTTTGTCAATCTCGCTACGATATTGGTGTGCTACGAAGGCAGACTGCGCACTCGAAGCGACCCTCTGCATCGCTGTATTCTGTGCGTCAGACAAGCCTTGACTGGTGAATGTGCCAGGCGTGCCTCTGGTATCGAGATCCAGGGTGGCGAAACGTAGTGAAGGGTTCTGCTTGGTTTTGCCATTCAGTATCGCAGTCATTGCGCCAGCGCCCTGGTCCCAGGACACTTCCGGATCTCTGTTCGCTCCACACATCAACAAAGGCATTGTTGGTAAGTAATTGCGCAAATCATTGGCTTTTAAATCCTGGCGCAGGAGATTTTCCGGGTTTTCAGGCAGATCCGGTGGCGTTATGGAGAAATCAGGTTCTGAGCCGTCCGGGGGGGCTGCACCGTCTGGGTGGGCCTCAATGTCGCTGACGTAAGCCTCCCGGAAAACCGTGTTCACCAGGTAGTTTGTCGGGTCGAACCATATTGAACCGAGCATGCCTCCATGTAGGGTATCGATATTGTTATATCCCGTCGGCGGCGTCTGAAAAACGGCCGTCAACGGGATTTTACCGGCTTTCACCAGGCTTTCGAAATGTGCCCTGTCCACCGTGCCGGGAAACAGGTTGTGGGCATCTGCGTAGAGCGGATTGAATACCTGGCTTAAATTGATCGACCCCTGAGGAAGATGCGCGTAGGAGTTTGCAATCATTGATAGGTAAACCGTGGCACCAAAGTTTGGATGACCCAGGAACACTTCATCACCCGCGGCAACCAGGGCATAGGGACCTGACATGGGAGCTCCGGCGGTTGCAGGCCGGCCTTCGGAATCAAGGGCTTTGAGCGTAGCCATTGAAACATATCCGCCTTGCGAGTATCCCGTGACGAACAATTTGTCGCTATCGGTGGCTCCGTTTTTGATCAGTGCCAACACCTGCCGGCCTGCAGTCAATCCATCGAGCATGTCCTGCGCTTGTTGTTTTTCATTGAGATAAGGGGCGTAGGGCAGTTTGGAAACATCGTAGCCTGCATAATTTGGGGCGATGACAATATAGCCTTGGGCCACGAAGATAAGAATGATACGTATCGCAGAGTTATAGGCCGGATTTTTAGGGTCGTTCACCGCCGAAAGGTCTTCAGCACGGTCGATTGCTGTGCCGTGCGCATACAAAACAACCGGCCTTGGTCCTGAACATTGAGGCGCTGTGCCTGTTGGAATCATTAAAGCCCCAGAGGCATTGGTGGGTTCACCCGCACCGCCAACGGTGACGTATTCGAACTTGTTGATCTGCACTCCGCAAATCGGGGTTTCGATCAAGGCTTGCTGGTCGTTTGGATATTGGCTGAACCACTGCGTTTGTAGCGTGTTGGGTGAGAGCGTGGCAATCATGGTGAGTGCGTCGGAGATCAACGTGCTGCTTGATCCGCTCAGGGGCCTGCCGGCGTATACATCGGCAGGCGTCAGGGTGCTTACCAGAAACAGTAAAGCCAGGGCCGCCAAATTTTTACATGCGAGTTTCAAGTGATTTAATGGCACGGTCGGTGAATTATTGGCGCGCCCAGCAGGAATCGAACCTGCGACCTTTGGCTTCGGAAACCAACACTCTATCCAACTGAGCTATGGGCGCTTGTGGGATCGAGACTCTAACAAAATTGAGGGTTTGCGTCCAGTTGGTGCCAAGCCTCCAGGCCAGGATCACGGAGTATAATCGCAGGGTCAAGTTTCCAATACCTGCAAGGATACTGTCCATGTCAAACGCCAAAGCTGGTTCAAAATTTTTGATAATCAAGTGGATTTTGATCCTGGTCGTTGTAGCCGTCGCCGCTCTTTTAATTCAGAACACCATTGCCCATCGGGTAAGTGCCGTTGTTGTGCCTCAGAATGCTGCAACCGCCCAGGCGATCGAAGATCGTATAAAACCTCTGGGCGAAGTTTCAATCGCTCCGACCGCACATCCTGTGACAACCGTTTCTGCAGCAGCGCCTGCCCCGGAAGCATCTGGACCTGCTAAAGGAGATGCTGCCCCTGCAAGCACAGTGGGTCAAAATACCTATAATTCCACCTGTATGGGATGCCACAGCACCGGTGCCCTGGGTGCACCCAAATTTGGAGATAAAGCGGCATGGGCGCCTCGTATTGCCCAAGGCATGCAAGTACTTTACAACAGCGCGCTCAAAGGCAAGAAGTCAATGCCCGCCAAGGGTGGCAACGCTTCCCTTTCGGAAGCAGATATCACAGCTACAGTGGACTACATCGTGGCTGCATCCAGATAACCTTTCCGCCAGTAAACCCAGCCCGTGAGCACTTACGCCGTTGGTGACGTTCAGGGGTGCTTTGCTTCCCTGGAAATGCTTTTAACCCGAATTCCCATCGATTGGAAACATGACCGCCTATGGTTTGTTGGAGACCTGGCTAACCGCGGACCACAGTCCCTTGAAACTCTCAGGTTTGTAAAAAGTCTGGGTTCGCGCGCCATCACCGTGCTGGGCAATCACGATTTACACCTCCTGTGCGTAGCCGAGGGGTTTGCAAGGCACCACGAAGGCGACACATTGCGCCCCATTCTTGAGGCCAGTGATCGCGAAGTGCTATTGGATTGGCTGCGGCACAGACCGATGATGCATTCTGAAAATGGATTTGTAATGGTTCATGCCGGACTATTGCCGCAATGGAGCATTTCTCAAGCGCAATCTCTTGCACATGAAGTTGAAGCGGCGCTTCAGGCAACAAATTACCGAGAGTTTCTTGAGGCCATGTACGGTAACCAGCCTCGCCAATGGTCAAATGCTTTGACGGGAATGGATCGCCTGCGCGTCATCACCAACGCCATGACCCGTATTCGTTTGTGCACTGCCGACGGCGTCATGGAGTTTACCCATAAGGGGGAACCGAAAGATCTTCCCCATGGCTACTTGCCATGGTACGACATACCCGGGCGCCAATCCAGGGCAGGTAAAATCATCTTTGGCCATTGGTCGGCCCTGGGGCTGCATCTGGGGTCCAATGTGCTGGCCCTGGATACGGGTTGCCTTTGGGGCGGCCAGCTTACTGCGGTGAGATTGGAAGATCAGGCGTTATTTCAGGTTCCGTGTGAAAAACGTTCGCATCACAGCGGGTTGCCTCGTTCTTGAGAAGGTCGGTGGTGATGCGTTCCAGCTGTTGTGCCAGTTCCCGCCGGTGCATTTGGGTTGGATGTACCAGAGACCCTACTTGAAGCGCTACCCGTGATGGCGGCGCAGTCAGAACCTTAATCAGCGAATGCGTAAAGGTCATTTCTCCGACAAACGGAAGATGCGGGTTGGTTGTCCCATCATTCAGTCGATATCGAAGTGCTATGGGCAGGATGGGCACCTGGCAGTTGACTGCGGCCTGGAACATGGAACTCCGAAAGGGCAATACCGAATTACCCTCGGAGGTTGTGGATTCCGGAAATAGCCCCAGACTATCACCCCGATTCAATACTTTCTCCATTTCCCCCCCGATCGCAGCAGTTTGTTTGCGCGAAGTCCTCACCAGAAACAAGGTTCCGGTTTTGGCAGCCAGCCAGCCAAATATGGGCCAATGACGCACTTCTGCCTTGGAGACGAAGCGGACAGGGTGTACCGAATGAATGACAAAAATATCCACCCAGGATACGTGATTGGAAGTCAGAATGACAGGAAGCTGGCCTGGATCAGGCAAGTGGCCCTGGACCTGGACGGTAATCTGGAGTTTGTGCAAAAGACTGGCAGACCAGGACTGTATCAAACGATCGCGGAATTTTGGACTGACCCAAGGCAGTACCAACGCGCTTGTGATAACGCCACGAAATATGAGCCACTGAATCAGGGAAATTCGATATGCAAGCGCTAACGGTCTCATGAGTCCAGGGGAATACCAAACGCCTGTTCAAAACGGTTTGCAATCTCAATGCGTGTCAATTTGTGATTCTGCCCGCCCCGATGAGCGATTTTTATGGAACCCATCAAAGAAGCCAGCCTCCCCGTCAGGGCCCAGGGCCACCCTTTGGAAATTCCATAAATCAGACCGGCCCGGTAGGCGTCTCCACATCCTGTTGGGTCTTCGATTTTTTCAGGGTGGACTGCAGGAATGTGAATGACGCTTCCATTCACATGGATCTTGGAACCTTCAGCACCTCTGGTCACAAAGGCGGCTTTGACGCGCCCAGCGAGCTGTTCAAATGAAAGTCCTGTTTTTTCGGTCATCAATTGAGCTTCATAATCGTTAACGGCAAAGTAACTGGCGTGATCCAGAAACTCCAGAATGTCTGGACCCGAAAACATGGGCAGCCCTTGCCCTGGATCAAACAAGAATGGAATACCCAGTTCGCGAAACTGGCGCGCATGCAGCAACATGCCTTCGCGCCCATCTGGCGCAACGATTCCGAATTGGGCTTCGCCAGCATCCGAAATCTGATTGAGATGTGCGTAATTCATGGCTCCCGGATGAAACGCGGTGATCTGGTTATCATCCAGATCCGTAGTGATGAAGGCTTGCGCCGTAAATGCATCAGCAACTTCGCGAATATATGTTTGCGGGATATTCAGGTCAGTCAGACGCTGGCGGTAGTCAGAAAAATCATGACCCACCGTGGCCATGATCAGAGGCTCGCCTTCCAGCATCTTGAGGTTGTAGGCAATGTTTCCGGCGGTACCGCCATATTCGCGGCGCAATTCCGCCACCAGGAAAGCCACACTCAGGATGTGGATCTTTTCAGGCAATATGTGATTTTGAAAGCGGTCCTCAAACACCATAATGGTGTCGTAAGCCATGGATCCGCAAATCAGGGTCTTCATTACCCTAATGCTGCAAGGGCTGCATCGTAGTCAGGTTCATCCTTGATTTCAGGAACCAGCTGAGCGTGCAGGACGCGATTGTTTTCATCCAGGACCACGACGGCGCGGGCGGTCAATCCTCTTAAGGGGCCATCGGTGACATCAACACCATATCGTTGATGAAATCCGTGATCTCGGAATGTAGACAAGGTGACCACTTGCTCAAGCCCTTCGGCGCCACAAAATCGGGACATGGCAAAAGGGAGGTCCGCTGCAATGACCAGAACGACGGCGTTGCCAAGATTGTTTGCTTTCTCGTTGAATTTGCGAGTCGAGAGGGCACAGGTCGGGGTATCCAGACTAGGAACGATATTCAGGATCTTTCGTTTCCCTTCGTAGGCGGCAAGGGAATGATCCGACAGGTCTTTACCAGCCAGGGAAAAATCGGGGGCGAGTTCGCCTTTTTTAGGAAAGTTTCCAGCAACGTTGACTGGTTTTCCTGCAAGCGTGACTGTTGACATTTAGTTCTCCTGTTCAATGAAGGATTGGTATTGCGCTACGCTCATCAGACGTTGATACGCTTGAGCAGAATCAGGGTGCAACTTGAAAAACCAGCTGGCATAGGGTGCTGTATTGATGGACTCTGTCATGTTGGGTAACGCCTCATTGATTTCTATGATGGTACCTGCTACAGGTGCGTAAACATCGGATGCTGATTTAACCGACTCCACGACAGCACAGGATTCGTCGGCGCTAACCGTTTTTCCAACTTGTGGGAGCTCCACAAAAACCACATCTCCCAACTGGGACTGGGCAAAATCAGTAATGCCCACCGTGAGTGAGCCGTCCGGGTTTGGGCATGCCCATTGATGGGTGGTGGTGTAACGGCGATCATTGGGATCGGGCATGGGGGTACCTCTCATATCGGAGTGAAGTATAACTTATCCCTTTATTCCCGAAAGGCAGATCCAGTCTCCCGATTGAGAATGCTGATGAAGGGTGCAGAGGGGCTGGTAGGCCTGGATGACCATCTCCGCCTGACGGACAAGAATGCCGGATAACGTGAGCCATCCCCCAGGTTTGAGATGGTGAATCAACAGCGGTGCCAAAACTATTAGTGGAGCAGCAAGAATATTGGTGACAACGCCATCAAATTGTATTGGCGGAAGGCTATCGGGCAGGTAGAAATCAATATCGACGGCATTACGCTTTGCATTGTCTTTCGCGGATTGAACTGCAGCCGGGTCAATGTCAATGCCAACAACCCGCTTGGCACCCAACATCCGGGCCGCAATGGCCAGGATGCCAGAGCCGCAGCCATAATCCAGGACGTGTTGGCCTTCAGGCCGATGCATTTCGAGCCACGCCAGACAAAGTTGGGTAGTGGGGTGGCTTCCGGTCCCGAATGCCTGCCCAGGGTCCAGGCGGATATTGAGTGCCTGGGGTTCAGGGGGGGTGTGCCAGGTGGGCACGATCCACAACCCTGGCGCCGCTGGAATGGGTTCAAACTGGTTCTGTGTGAGCCGAACCCAGTCTTGGTCAGCAACTGTGTCGCTCTGGTAGGCAGGAACCTCGGTTATTCCCGCAGCGATCACCGCTGCATGCATCAGGGTGTGGGCATCTTCAGTCAAAGGAATCAAGGCATCGACCAGACAATGGGGCCATAGTGCAGGTGGCGGCTCACCGGGTTCGCCAAATACTTCGACTTCCACGTGTCCCGCTGCAAGGTTCTGCTCGATGGTGGTGGCCAGGGCGCCGCAGGCCATCAGGCTATCCGACAAAGCTTCCGCCTGATCGGCGGTTACCTCAACAATCAGCCGCGTCCAAGCCATTTAGGGTAGCTTTGTTTTTTCGCGTGCCAGCTTTTCCTGAAGATAGTGAATGCTGGTTTGCCCGGCGATAAATCCTTTGTCCTGGAGCAGTTGTTGATGCAGGGGAATGTTGGTTTTAATGCCCTCAACCACCATTTCGGATAAGGCAATTCGCATCCGGGCCAAGGCTTGTTCACGAGTGGCGCCGTGAGTCAGCACTTTTGCGATGAGTGAATCGTAGTAGGGCGGGACAAAATAATTGTGATAGATGTGAGAATCAACCCGGACCCCTGGTCCTCCCGGGGCATGGTATTGGGTGATGCGCCCCGGCGAGGGGACAAAAGTAAATGGGTCCTCGGCGTTGATCCGACATTCCAGGGCATGACCCCGCAGAACAATGTCCTTCTGACGGAATGACAGTTTTTCGCCGGCCGCTATACGTATTTGTTCCTGTACGATATCAATGCCGGTGATGAGTTCGGTGACCGGATGTTCCACCTGAACCCGGGTATTCATTTCAATGAAGTAGAACTCACCGTTTTCGTAGAGGAAC
>JAGWPH010000045.1 GCA_028870615.1 Betaproteobacteria bacterium | reverse complement strand
TGGCCAGCGGCAACTTTGTCTCCGTATGACGCGCAAAAATGCGTAGTGAACCCCCGTGGGTAGGCAATTCTTCCACATCAAACAGGGAAAGCCCATGTCGGGCCAATACTTGTTCCACTGTCAGTAGGGAAAAGTAGGAAAAATGCTCGTGGTAGATAGTGTCGAACTGGTTGTCGGCGATCAGCCGCAACAGGTGAGGAAACTCCAGAGTAATCACCCCTTGAGGCCGCAGTAAGATCCTTAAACCGGCAACGAAATCGTTTAGATCGGGTACATGGGCCAACACATTGTTGCCCAGCAGCAAATCGGCCTGCTGGCCGTCAGCGACTAATTGCCGGGCAGTGGTGCTGCCAAAAAACTGGCACAATGTCCGGATACCCTTCTGTTCTGCCACTGCGGCAATGTTGCGCGCTGGCTCGATACCCAACACCGGGACCCCAGCCTGCCCGAAATACTGGAGCAAGTGGCCGTCATTGCTGGCGATTTCAATCACGCTGGATCCGGCGCCGAGATCAAAACGGGCAATCATGGACTGGACATACGCCTGGACATGGCGCAACCAGCTGTCAGAGTAGGAAGAAAAATAGGCGTAGTCGCCAAAGATCGCTTCGGGAGATTCAAACGCCTCCACTTGCACCAACCAGCAGCTATCGCAGACGCGGGCGTGCAGCGGATAGTAGGGCTCCATTCGGTGCAAACCGTCCTCATCCAGGTAAGCATTGGATAGCGGCGACATGCCCAGATTTGCAAAGGTGAGTGTCAGATGTGAACCACAAAAACGACAATGGCATTCACCCATGAACGCCATCCTTCAGTGCCAGGTAGTGTTCAATTTGCTGCCCTGTCATTGCACGTATTCGAGCAATATCTGTGGGATTGTCATAGTAGGCACGATACCAATCCACGCTCCAGGCCAGCGCCGTTTCCAGCGACAGTCGCGGTTGCCAGCCCAGCGCTCGTCGAGCCTTGGAAGCATCCAGTTTGAGCCAGTGCGCTTCGTGCGGCGCGTTCGATTGCGCACTGCCTTGTACTGATGGTGTGCCACAACCCTGCCCCCACAAATGAAATACGTGATCGACCACTTTTGCCACCGGCCAGGCGCTGTCGTCATCAGGACCAAAATTCCACGCTGCTGCGTAACGGCCATCCTTGGCGCAAAGCTGGTGAGCCAGGGTCAAGTAGCCCGCCAGCGGTTCCAGCACATGCTGCCAGGGCCTGATTGCATCAGGATGACGAATGGCCACGGGTTGGCCTGCAACTACGGCCCGTACTACATCGGGCAACAGACGGTCTTCAGCCCAATCCCCGCCACCAATGACATTGCCGGCACGAGCCGTGGCCACCGCAATACCTGCAGGTGCGAGAAACGACTTGCGCCAGGATTGTACTGCCAGCTCGACGCATGCCTTGCTGCTGGAATAGGGGTCATACCCGCCCAGCGCATCGCTTTCGCGGTAGCCCCGCGCCCATTCCTGATTGTCGTAACATTTGTCGCTGGTCACCACCAGCACCGCCCTGACTGTCGGGCAATGGCGTACCGCTTCCAGCAGATTAACTGTCCCCATGACATTGGTGGCATAGGTCACTGTCGGTGCGGCATAGCCACGCCGCACCAAAGCCTGGGCGGCCATATGGATCACCACTTCGGGATGGCTGTCCAGCATTGCCCTCGTCAGGGCTGAATCATCCCGCAGGTCACTCAGCCTTGAATCCAACACTTGATCGACTCCGGCCGCAGCAAACAGACTCGGGGTCGTATCCGGTGCCAGGGCATATCCGGTGACCTGTGCACCCAAACGATGCAGCAACAGCGCCAGCCAGCCTCCCTTGAAACCGGTGTGCCCTGTCAGGAAAACCCGACGATCACGCCAGAACGAGACCTCGTTCACCAGGCTTTCCAAGGGGCCTTGCCGCTTTGCCACAGGGTTTCCAGGTAATTCCGGTCGCGCAGGGTGTCCATCGGCTGCCAGAAACCATGATGCGAATAGGCTTGCAACTGGCCCTCTGCAGCCAGCTTTTCAAGTGGCTCGCGTTCCCAAGGGGTGTCGTCCCCCGCAATATAGTCCAATACCCGCGGTGACAACACAAAAAAGCCTCCATTGATCCAGCCACCATCGCCTTCGGGTTTTTCCAGAAAGCCTGTTACGGACTGATCCTCTGCAAGACGCAGCACGCCGTAGCGCCCTGGCGGTTGCACCGCAGTCACCGTGGCCAGGCGGCCGTGGGTACGATGAAAATCGGTCAACGCGCCCACATCGACATCCGCGATCCCATCCCCGTAAGTAAAGCAGAATTCGTTGTCATCCAGATATGGTCGCACGCGCCGCAATCGTCCGCCGGTCATGCTGTCCTCGCCCGTATCCACCAGCGTCACACGCCAGGGTTCGGCGTGATTCTGGTGAATCTCCATGCGATTGCTGGACATGTCAAAGCTGACATCGGACATGTGCAGGAAGTAGTTGGCAAAATACTCCTTGATCAAATAACCCTTGTAACCCAGGCAGATAATGAAATCCTGGATGCCATGCGCAGAATAGATCTTCATGATGTGCCACAAGATGGGCCGCCCCCCAATCTCGATCATGGGCTTGGGCTTAAGCGCGCTTTCTTCGCTGATGCGTGTACCCAGCCCACCGGCCAGAATGACTGCTTTCATGGTTGCCTCATCAGTTCAACATCGGTTTGGATCAATGGTCAGCCTTCATATTTTATCGTTGATAGTGCAAAGGTGGGTTTTATGGGCCGCGGACACTTGCAATCATGTCGGCCGGTACAAATAGCCATCAGGCGCGACGGTAATGAGAAGCTTGTTCTCGAATACCTTGTCGATCTGCAGTTGCAATCGATCGCCATCAGCGGCAGTGCGGCCCTCGCACTCAAGTCGGCGCAGATATTCGTGAACGGCTGTCTTGGGATTGCTGCTGCGACTCCAAGGCCGGTCAGGAAAAGTGCCTTCCGGCATATCGTCAACGATTGTATCGAAGACGCAGCAATAACTGCCCTTTGATACCATCGGTGCATAAGCCTCGAGTTCAGCAAGCACATGCTCGTGTGTATGGTTGGAATCGAGGCACACCAATATTCGATCATGTCTGCCAGCTATTTCTTGCACTTGATCGATCACGTCACCAGCCACTGAGGAACCCTGGATCATGTCGATGCGGTGCGACATTGGGTGTGCTTCGACAGCAACCCGATTGTGCTGTCGAATATCGATGTCGATCCCGAGGACACGACGCTTTGTAACGCGCAAATCAAATGCGTTGTCCATCGCGACTGCGTCGGCATAATCTAGCATTGCAAGCATCGACGCGCTAAAGATGAGCGAGCCACCGTGCGCAATACCCGTTTCGATGATGAGATCCGGCTTGACCTCCCATATGATCTCTTGTGTGGCAACGATATCGATCGGCGTCTGGATGATCGGGCGCCCAAGCCAATTGAAATTGTACATGTAGCGTTGCTCAAAGGCGCGATGCAGCCAGCACAGCGATTGCTCGCGCCAACTCTCGTCAGCAGCATACTTCGAGATGTTATTCCGGCGCTCCTGTTCAAAAGTTGCGATAGGGTCATTTGTGAGGTGGTTCATGGGTGCCTATATCCTTGGTGTGACGAGTACGCGAAGAAGCAATCAGGGATCCTAGTTCGTCCGACAGTTGTCGTGGGCAAAAGCCAAACTCGCTGGTGATACGGGCAATGTCGATTCGCGGCACGGAACGATGTGATGCACCGTCAGCAAATGTAACAACCCCCGAGGACTTTTCTGCCACTACCCGTGCGAGTTCTGCGTGGCTTAGCTGAATACCGCTAGCCACATTGTAGATTCTGTGGCTACCTCCGAGCGCGATGCGCTCCAGTAACCAGCAAACATCCTCAAGCGCTATATAGTCCTTGGACGAGGTTGGCGCCTCGTGAATCATCGAGTCTCGGCCGTGCGCAATATCGTCGAGCAGCGAGCCGAGAAAGGTCTCCCTGGCCTGACCTGAGCCATAAATATTGGCCAAGCGGGCTACGCGAACGTGCCGCGAAATTTGCGCCAAGCAGACCGCTTCGCCAGTCAGCTTGCTCAGGTTGTAGATGCCATCAGCATCCGGCACCACTGTTAGTGGCACATCCTCATGCGCAGGTTCAGCGACTAGCCCGGCGTAAATGCGGGTACTCGACAAGTACAGCCAGGAGTCGAACCGGGTAGTACGCAGCAGGTGAGCGAGCAGGCAGACATGTGCGTCTACGGTGTCGATTGGCCTGGTACGAAAGTCAGCAGTAAGGCCAATCGCGTAGATCACATGACCGAGTTCGCGGCCGATCGCGTCAGTTGCTTCGCGTGTTGGCACGAATACCTCATATCCCTGCCGGTACAAGTGGGCACATAAGGCGCTACCGACAAAGCCACGGCCGCCAAATACAGTGAACTTCATTCACGCCATCCCAACAATTGCAGCGGGTTGCCGGCCTGAACGCTGTAGGCGGAAACCTCATCGCGCACTAGCGACATCGCACCAATGACACAACCGCGACGCAGAATGGCGCCATCCAACAACACACATCCCGCGCCAATCCAAACATCGTCCTCAATCAGGATACCGCCTCTGCCCCGCTTAAACCGCTGCTCTCGGATCAACTGATCTCTGCTGCGGTACTCGTGGTTAACTGGCGCGAGCACACAGTTCGCAGCGATGGCAACATGATTGCCGATCGTGATGCCATTGCCGCTGTAAAGTACGCAGCCCGAATTGATGATCGTGTGGCTACCGATTAGAACATCACCTGTGCCACCGACCGGCTTTATTTTCACAAAACTGTCGACCAGTGAGTGGGGTCCCACGACGATGCGCGAACCAAACACACTCTCCTCAATATCCGCCAGTGGCGAGATCTTTGCACTCTCGTTGATTATGGATGGCATGGCGCTATCCAATGGCCCAACCACTGCTGCCAAGCCTGAACTGCATAGCAATCATCTGCATTAAGTCGGGGCCTAGAAGTATGCGGTCTGACATATGGAAACACATTTCATCGTGTGATTCTTGATTGTTCCCCTCACAGGCTCACCTCTCAGCCCAATTGGCAAACATCATTCGGTAAGCCGTTTCCACCTTACGTGCAAAGCCAGGTTCGTCCATCAAGGGGCTGGCCTCCATTTCGGTGCGTAGTCCAGTTCGCATTATCGCAAGCTTTGGCAGGTCGGTAGCCAAAGCAACGGCCTTATCCACATATTCAGCTTCATCCTGGGCAATCCACTCCGGATGTCCAATACCCTTCAGAATCGAGCTGCCCAAACGCCCCACACTGGGCCGCCCCGCCAGCGTCACATAAGGCACCCCCATGTACAGCGTTTCAAACAGCGTCGTTCCGCTATTGTGGGGAAAGCAGTCCAGTCCGATGTCGATCCGTCGCAACACATCCCACGGTGGAGTATGGCAACCAATCTCCAGTCGATCCTGACTGATCCCGTGAGCCGCAAGCCGCTTCACCAAGTTTGCCTGCATGGCCGGATCCCGAAAGTCCTTACTGTCCACCACCAGCCGGGCATTGTCCACACGCTTTAGAATCTCCGCCCATACCCGGACTGTCCGGTGATTGATTCGCACTGCCCGCGACAACGTGCCAAAGGTAACAAACCCTTGCGCCAGAGCTGGCAGTAGTGATACCGAGCCCATCCCTTCGGCCGGGCGGTAGGCATACCCCGGCGTTTCCAGCCGCCACGGCTTCTCCGAAAATAAATCTTCGCTACCCTCCGGTGCACTGGTGTCATCCGTTAGCAGGTAATCCACCGCCGTCAGCCCTGTAGTGTAGCCATAACCCAGCCACGATACCGAAACCGGTGCCGGCTTGCACGCAAACACACCCAGTCGGTTAGACTCGGTATGCCCTGCCAAGTCCACCAGAATGTCGATGCCATCGGCATGGATGCGCTCAGCCAAC
>JAGWPH010000044.1 GCA_028870615.1 Betaproteobacteria bacterium | reverse complement strand
TTCTGGTCCAGCCTACGCAGGAACGCGAGCTTCTCCTTGATCTTTTGTTCCAGCCCGCGATCGGTGGGTTGGTACCACGCCGGTTCCTTCATGCCTTCAGGCAGGTAGGCCTCTCCCGCAGCGTAGGCGTGAGGTTCGTCATGGGCGTAGCGATAGTCATGACCATAGCCCAGTTCTTTCATCAGGCGCGTGGGCGCGTTGCGCAGGTGGACCGGGACTTCTTTGGATTGGTCCTGGCTTACGAAAGCGCGCGCGGCGTTGTAAGCGTTGTAGCCGGCATTGGATTTGGGGGCCACAGCCATGTACAGGATGGCCTGGCCCAATGCCAGTTCGCCTTCCGGCGAACCCAATCGTTCGTAAGTCAGCGCCGCTTCATTGGCGACTTGCATGGCGCGGGGATCGGCCAGGCCAATGTCTTCCCAGGCCATGCGGATGATGCGACGCGCCAGGTAGCGCGGATCCGCCCCGCCGTCCAGCATCCGGCAAAGCCAGTACAGAGCCGCATCGGGGTGCGATCCGCGGACGGATTTGTGCAGGGCCGAGATCTGGTCGTAAAAATAATCCCCGCCCTTGTCAAAACGGCGTGCGTTGAGGGTGAGGGCATTCTGAAGAAATGCCGCATCCACCGCTGTGATGTTGGAGGACTGGGCGGCGGTATCCACCTGTTCCAGTAAATTCAGCAGACGCCGGGCATCGCCATCGGCGTACCCGATCAGGGTGTCGAGCGCAGCCTCATCCAAGGTGAGATGGCCCAAGGCCAGCGATTGGGCGCGAATCACCAGCGCCTTCAGGTCTTCAGGCTCAAGGGTTTTCAGGACATAGACCTGGGAGCGGGATAGCAGGGCCGAGTTGACTTCAAAGGAGGGGTTCTCGGTGGTGGCACCGATAAACGTGACCAGCCCGGATTCCACGAAAGGCAGCAGCGCATCCTGCTGCGATTTGTTGAAGCGGTGGATTTCGTCGATGAACAGGATCGTGGCACGGCCGTGCTGATCAAGCGCGGTTTGTGCCTGGTCCACGGCGGCGCGAATATCCTTGACTCCCGCCATGACCGCGGAGAGGGCGATGAATTCGCATCCAAAGGCCGCAGCGGTGAGGCGTGCCAGCGTGGTTTTGCCTACTCCGGGCGGCCCCCACAGAATCATGGAATGGGGCTTGCCCGACTCGAAGGCCAGCCGCAAAGGTTTTCCCGGCCCGAGGAGGTGCTGCTGGCCGATCATGTCGTCCAGCCGCTGTGGGCGCAGGGCTTCGGCCAAGGGGGGGTGGGGGGTTGCCTTGAACAGGTCACTCATCGCGCAATTATGGCATGTACAATAGCCGGTTTACCGGCCAGGTTTTCTTAAAGATGATTCGTACCCGCTTTGCCCCCAGCCCCACCGGTTACCTGCATATTGGCGGGGCGCGCACCGCCCTGTTTTCGTGGGCGTATGCCCGGCGTCATGGCGGGCAGTTCATTCTGCGTATTGAAGATACGGATCTGGAGCGCTCCACGACCGCCTCCACGCAGGCCATTCTGGACGGCATGGCCTGGCTTGGGCTGGATTACGACGAAGGCCCGTTCTACCAGATGAAGCGTCTTGATCGGTATCGTGAGGTGGCCGAGCAGTTATTGAAAGCGGGCCAGGCTTATTTTTGCTACGCCAGCAAGGAAGAGCTGGAGACGCTGCGCGAGGGGCAACGGGCGCGAGGCGAGAAGCCGCGCTACGACGGACGCTGGCGCGATTCGAAAGCCACTCCCCCGGCCGGTGTCAAACCGGTGATTCGTTTCAAGACACCCCACGCCGGGGAGATCACCTTCAATGATCTGGTGAAAGGCTCGATTACGGTGGCCAACGGCGAACTCGACGACCTGGTGCTGATGCGTGCCGACGGCGTGCCCACCTACAACTTCGGGGTGGTGGTGGATGATCTTGACATGAACATCACCCACGTCATTCGTGGTGATGATCATGTGAACAACACGCCGCGTCAGATCAACATCCTGCGCGCCCTGGGCGCGACGATCCCCGAGTATGCCCATGTGCCGATGATCTTGGGTTCGGATGGCGAGCGCTTGTCCAAACGCCACGGGGCAGTGAGCGTGATGCAATACCGCGATGAAGGGTATCTGCCGGAAGCGTTGGTCAATTATCTGGCACGTCTGGGATGGTCGCATGGCGATGAGGAACAATTCAGCCGCGAGCAACTGGTGGGGTGGTTTGATCTGGCTCACATCAGTCGTTCACCGGCCCGCTTTAATCCGGAAAAACTGGACTGGCTCAACCAGCAGTATCTCAAGACCGTGGATGATGACCGTCTGGCCGAACTGGTGAGGCCCTTGTTGCTGGCACGGGAAGCGGACCCCAGTCACGGCGGACCGGATTTGAAAGCAGTGGTGGGGCTGCTGAAAAGCCGGGCCAGCCAGATTCCGGAAATTGCCGATGCGGCCGTGACCTTTTATCGCACCTTGCATCCCAGCCCCGAACTCAAGGCACAACATCTGACCGCAGCCGTACTGCCCGCACTGAAAACGCTGGCCCAACGCCTGGCCATTGTTGAGTGGTCTGTTACAGAGATCAGTGCGTTGCTGAAAGCTGTGGCTGCGGAGCATGGTCTTAAAATGGGACAGGTGGGCGTGCCCCTGAGAGTGGCTGTCTGTGGCACGACCCAAACGCCATCACTAGATGCCACGCTGCACCTGCTGGGACGCGAAGCGGTGATGGCCCGTCTGCAGACCGAGATCGCCTGAGAGATCGCCTGAAGCTTGTGAGAGTGTGCGAGGGCCGCTATAATGCAGAGCTTCTCTGTGGGGGGGTATAGCTCAGCTGGGAGAGCGCTTGCATGGCATGCAAGAGGTCGGCGGTTCGATCCCGCCTATCTCCACCAGTTCTTTGTTTCATGAGGTCTCATGAAACATCAAAAACAAAATCATCAAGTTACATTGATTCTTCATGTCAAGAAGCCTCATGAGGTATCTTGACTTACCGTCAAATAAAGGCGGTAACAGTCCTTTCAGTATGAGGCGTTACCGTCAAGTGCCTACTGTCACCGCAATCCGTAATGCCAAGCCCCGCGAGAAGCCATACAAGATGGTTGACGAAAGGGGGCTATACATTTTGATCAGCCCAAGCGGCGGAAAGTGGTGGCGCGTTGATTACCGATTTAACGGAAAAAGAAAGACATTGAGCATGGGCACCTTTCCTGAAGTCACCCTTGCCGAAGCGCGGGATCGGCGCGATGCCGACCGGAAACTACTGGCCAATGACATAGACCCCGGCGAGTATAGAAAAGCCACCAAGACTCTTGAAGCCGACCAAACGGCCAATTCTTTCGAGGTTGTTGCGCGGGAATGGCTTACCAAGATGAAACCAGGCTGGGCGGCTAGCGGACGCATTGGACGGTGCGGTATCGGGCTCCTTCGTGCCCATTTCAGTCAGTGAGCCTTATGAAATCGAAGTCGAAAACCGGCCATTCGCTAGGTTGCGCTATCGACCCAAATCTGTTGTTGGGCTTTCTGAAATACTAACCAATCTTTTGAATCCAGAACTGGTACATACGACTGAATGTGTCAGGGTTTTCATTCTCAAAAAGCTGCCACTGTTTAAGGTTCGTGGCGGATTGGTCATCGGCGAATCGTTTCTTATAGGCCTGAAGGGCTTTCCCTTCGGCATCAAACCCTAAAAAAACAAGATTATTTGCCTGGAGAAATACTTCAATGTCAGT
>JAGWPH010000001.1 GCA_028870615.1 Betaproteobacteria bacterium | reverse complement strand
CTGGAACAATGGGTCAAGCGTCATCCTGATCGATGGTTGTTGGGCCAGGGCGCCGTCTGGCACGCGCGGCATACCCAGGCATTGCATCAAACACTGGGCAGCGCCGGGCCAGAGGCCGATGAGCCCGCACTCCTGTGCCAGGTGGGATTTCTCCACCCCATTTATCTGGAGGCCCAGGGTGCCATCGGACATACCCTGGTCATGGGTGCGCCGGGCACAGGCAAAACCCAGTTGTTCAATCTGCTGGCGTTGCAGGCGATAGCGCGCGGCGAAACGGTGATCCTGCTTGATCCCAAAGGCGGCAGTCATTTGAGGCAAAGCCTTGCGCGTGCCGCTGAACGTGTGGGCCGGCCTTTTTTTCAGTTGCTTCCCGCCGATCCGGCCCAGAGCGATTGCCTTGATCTTCTGGCCAATGGCCGCCAGGCATCCGAGCTGGCCAGTCGTCTGAGTCGCTTGATTCCTGCGGACGAGACAGAGAATGTTTTTGGGCAGTTTGCCTGGATGACGCTTCATCGCATCATCGAGGGCCTTCTGGTATTGCGCGAGCCGGTCACGCTCAAAGCACTGCGTTTTCATGTGGCGGATCAGGGCAAGGCGCTTCGGGTGCGCCTGCAGGCGCTTGGTGTTGGGACGTTATCAGAGGCTTGGCGCGGGATAGCCGATCTTGCCGCCCATGATGCGACGCATTACCGAAAAATGATCCTGGCGCTGACACCGGTCCTGGAAACCCTGACGGCAGGACCGCTTGGTGATCTGCTGTCACCTCCACTCGCTGCGGATGCCGCTGCGGCGCATGGGGGACGCCCCAGAATCCATTTGGCGCAGATCATTCGTCAGGCCGGGGTCTTGTATGCCGGGCTGGGGGCGCTCTCGGATGAAGTCGTGGCGCGCGCCCTGGGAGGGTTGCTGCTGGCAGATCTGGCCGCTGTGGCCGGGGATCGCTATCGCGATGCGGGCGCAGGGATTGGCGTGCGTGTATTCGTGGACGAGGCGTCCGAAGTCACCAACCCAGCTTTCATCCAGATCCTCAACAAGGGAAGGGAGTGCGGCATGATGGTGACCTTTGCGGTGCAAACGCTTGCCGATCTCGAAGTGGCCATGAACGGGCCTGGGCCCGCACGGATGATGGTCGGGAATGCGGGCAACCTGATCGCTTTTCGCACACTCGACCCTGATTCGCGCAAGGTGTGGTCAGAGCGTGCAGGAACAACCTGGATTCGTGCCACCAGTGCCTCTGTCAGCGCGCAACGCGCTCAGGGCCTGGCCGGTTGGCGGCGCGGCGTAGCCGCGGGACGAAGTGAGCAGTTGCAGGAAACCCCCCTGATCCCGGAAGCGTTTCTGGGGCATCTGCCCAATTTGCACTTTGTGGGATTACTGGGCGGCAATCGTGTTGTGGTGGGGCGGTTGCCCCTGGTGAATTGAGCGCGCGCATGGCCCTGGTGCCACTCAGCGGGGAAGTCTTGCGAGACCAGGTGGCCTGGGGCGGCACATTGGTGATTCGTGCGCTGGATTGGGCGAGCGCCCAATCGGATTCGCCCGGTCTGGAATGGCAAGCGGCTTACCGGCTGGCTGTTTTGGGAGGTTGGCTGATCGCAGCCTTGCCCATTGGCATGGCGCTCGCGCTTCATCGTGTGCGCTTGCGGCAACACCGGGATGATTTGACTGCGTTGCAGCACCGGGGCCGTGCCGGATGGCAGGTGCTGGGGTTACTGGTGGGGACGGTGCTGATCCTGATCTGGCCCGCTCCACTGGCTCCTGGATTCAAACCGGTATGGGCGGGTTGGGTCCTGCTGGTTTTGTGCAGGAGGGTCTGATCTATCGTGCGGTGATTATTTTCCGCCGCGACTGAAATCATCGATGTCCGCATCCTGAATGGCATACAGATCGTCCAGGGAATCGTCATCCAGATCGTCGCGATTCAAGGTCCTCACGGGTAGAATGGAACATTCGTTGTCGTTGGGAGCACTGTAAGTGATGCAAGTCGTCATTCTGATCTCCTTATAATTCGGTTTAAGTTCCATGGTGTCCCGGAGCAGTTAAACAGGCTGCTGTGACACCTTTATGACGGGGAATAAATCTGGAATGATGGAAAATGGCGGTCCGCAACGCTGGTTGCCACAACTGGCGCTGCTCGTTTTGTCGTTGATTTGGGGGTACACCTGGGTCATGGCCAAGGAAGGTTTGGATTTTGCGCCTCCGGTGGCCTTTGCTGCACAACGCTGTGTTGGGGGCGCGCTGGCTTTGATGCTGGTGCTCAAGCTCAGTGGGCGTTCGATGCGTTGGATTGCCCCTGGCGCAACCTTGGCCATCGGCCTGGTTCAGGTGGCCGGGTTCACGCTCTTGCAAACCTGGGCGCTTGTGGAAGGCGGGCCAGGAAAAACGGCTGTCCTGATCTATACCATGCCGATATGGACCTTGCTGCTGGCCTGGTGGACTCTGGGTGAACGCATACGCGGCATGCAATGGCTGGCTGCGGTCATTACGTTGACGGGGTTGATACTGATCATCGAGCCTTGGGACATGCAGTCCAGCCCGTTAAGCAAGTTTTTGGGCCTCATGGCCGCAGTGTGCTGGGCCATTGGAACCATCCTGGTCAAACGCTTGCGGGCACGCCAATCGGTGGATCTGCTTGCCCTGACTACGTGGCAGATGATCGTTGGATCGATCCCGCTGGTACTGTTGGCATGGGTAGTGCCGGAGCCTGCAACGCAATGGTCGCCCCATTACCTGGGAATTCTGGTCTTTATGTCCGTAGCCAGCACGGCCCTGTGTTGGTGGCTCTGGATCTATATCCTTGACCGTGTTCCGGCCTGGGAGGCCAGCTTGTCGGTGTTGGGTACCCCGGCAATCGCCATTCTGTCCTCCCGACTGTTGACAGGGGAAAGTTTCAAAATTTCTGAAGTTGCCGGGATTCTGTTGATCGGGGCAGGGTTGTTGTTGCTGGCCTTGATCGGATGGGTTGTCAGTCGCCGGATGGCCCAGGGCTGACAGGGACGTTATATAAGAGATACTGATGAAAGCAATCAAAATAATTTAATTTACTTATGCATGGATGTATTTAAGATAGGGGCCTTACAAGAACTACCCATCGACAGACGCTAAGGGAGAAAAACTATGGCAGTAAAAACCTACAATGCTGGCGTGAAGGAGTACCGCCAGACTTACTGGACGCCGGAATACACCCCCAAGGACACCGATCTCCTGGCCTGCTTCAAGATCACCCCGCAACCGGGCGTGGATCGCGAAGAAGTGGCAGCAGCTGTGGCTGCAGAGTCTTCCACCGGTACCTGGACTACGGTCTGGACGGATCTGCTGACCGATCTTGATTACTACAAGGGGCGCGCCTATCGCATTGAAGATGTGCCCGGCGACGATACCTGCTTTTATGCTTTTGTAGCCTATCCGATCGACCTCTTTGAAGAGGGTTCAGTGGTTAACGTACTGACTTCCCTTGTGGGTAATGTGTTCGGATTCAAGGCGTTGCGTGCCTTACGTCTGGAGGATGTGCATTTCCCCATCGCTTACGTCATGACTTGTGGCGGCCCGCCCCAGGGCATTCAGGTGGAACGTGACAAGATGAACAAGTACGGCCGCCCCCTGCTGGGCTGTACCATCAAGCCCAAGCTGGGGCTGTCCGCCAAAAATTACGGTCGTGCGGTTTACGAATGCCTGCGCGGCGGTCTTGATTTCACAAAGGATGACGAAAACGTCAACAGCCAGCCCTTCATGCGTTGGCGTGATCGTTTTGAGTTCGTGCAAGAGGCCACCCTTAAAGCACAGCGCGAGACTGGAGAACGCAAAGGACACTATCTCAACGTGACGGCGCCAACTCCGGAAGAGATGTACAAACGGGCTGAGTTTGCCAAGGAAATCGGCGCACCCATCATCATGCATGACTATCTGACCGGTGGGTTGACGGCAAATACCGGACTGGCCAATTGGTGTCGGGACAACGGCATGCTGTTGCATATTCACCGCGCCATGCACGCCGTGCTGGACCGCAATCCGCACCACGGTATCCACTTCCGCGTACTGACCAAGGTGCTGCGCCTGTCCGGTGGAGACCACCTGCACTCCGGCACCGTGGTAGGGAAGCTGGAAGGTTCACGCGAAGCCACGCTGGGATGGATCGACATCATGCGCGACGAACACATCAAGGAAGACCGCAGCCGCGGTATTTTCTTCGATCAGGACTGGGGCGCCATGCCCGGCGTGTTCCCGGTGGCTTCCGGGGGCATTCATGTCTGGCATATGCCGGCATTGGTCAACATCTTTGGTGATGATTCAGTGCTTCAGTTTGGTGGCGGCACCCTGGGCCATCCGTGGGGCAATGCCGCAGGGGCAGCAGCCAACCGCGTGGCACTGGAAGCTTGCGTGGCCGCGCGCAATCAGGGCGTTGCCATAGAAAAAGAAGGCAAGGCTGTGTTGACCAAAGCGGCCGAGCATAGCCCGGAACTCAAGATTGCCATGGAAACCTGGAAGGAAATCAAGTTCGAATTTGATACCGTGGACAAACTGGACGTTGCCCACAAATAAGTACCGGACCAATGGTTAACCCAAATTTAAGGAGTGCTTCATGAGCGAAGTCATGGACTACAAATCGCGTTTAAGCGATCCCGCCAGCCGCAAGTTTGAGACTTTTTCCTATCTCCCCGCCATGACGGCCGAAGAGATCAAGAAACAGGTGGAATATCTGATCAAGAAAGGCTGGAACCCGGCCATCGAACATATTGAGCCGGAGTACCTGATGGACTCGTACTGGTACATGTGGAAACTGCCGATGTTTGGCGAAACCGATGTCAACAGGATTCTGGCCGAGGCTGATGCCTGTCATAAGGCCAACCCCAACAATCATGTGCGTCTCATCGGCTACGACAACTTCAAGCAATCGCAAGGGGCTTCAATGGTGATTTTTCGCGGCAAGACGGTTTGATTTGAGCGGCACGGTTGTGCACTTTGAGCCCCCGTTGCCGCAAGGTGATGGGGGTTTTTTATGGCGAGATTAATGATGAACGATATCCTTTCCCAGTACCGGATCAGTACCGAACCTTACTATCGGTCCGTGGCAGACGAAGTCGAATTGTTTCAGGCGGCCTACACGGTGCGGATGCCGATGATGCTGAAAGGCCCCACGGGCTGCGGCAAGACACGTTTTGTGGAACACATGGCTCATACCCTGGGTAAACCCCTGGTGACTGTGGCCTGCAACGAAGACATGACGGCTTCCGATCTGGTCGGGCGATTTTTGCTGGATGCCCAAGGGACGCGTTGGCAAGATGGCCCGTTGGCCCTTGCGGCACGACACGGAGCCATTTGTTATCTGGATGAAGTGGTCGAAGCGCGCCAGGACACCATCGTGGTCATTCATCCGCTGACGGATAACCGGCGTGTCCTGCCCCTGGAAAAGAAGGGCGAACTGATCAAGGCGCACCCCGATTTTCAGCTGGTGATTTCCTACAACCCGGGTTACCAGAGCTTGATGAAGGATCTCAAACAATCTACCAAACAGCGTTTTGGGGCGCTGGATTTCAATTATCCCGAACATGCCATCGAAACCGAGATCGTGGCTCACGAAACCGGTGTCTCCCAGGAAGTTGCAGGCAAACTGGTTTCCATTGCCGAACGTGCGCGCAACCTGAAAGGGCATGGTCTGGATGAAGGCATTTCCACACGTATGTTGATTTATGCAGGCAGCCTCATTGCTACCGGGATCGAGGCCAGAAATGCCTGTCGGGTTACGCTGGTGCGCCCCATCACGGATGATCCGGATATGCGCGATGCGCTGGATGCCGCTGTGACCACTTTCTTTTAGGCAGAGTCGGGGGATGGCTGTACACCTGGAAGATTACGCCGAGCTGCTGGAGAGCTTGCCTGACGCCTGCCGCCATGCCCTTCAGGATGAATGGGTGGAGGCCACAAAAATTCTGTCGGCGCGCGGACTCGACAATTATCTCAAGGGGGCGGGAGTCTTGGATCGTCTTGGGCGGGGCACCGACCTGGTCCAGAACTGGATCAGTGCGGCCCCCCTGGTGGCTCGAGAGGTGGGGGAGGATAGCCTGCCGGAACTGGCGCAGACGGCCCTGGGTTTTGCCTCACGGACTTCCGGTGCGGTTATCGAATTATTGCTTTCAAGCGCACCCATTGCAGCGAAACGACTGGCGGATGGCACGCTGTTTGGCAACTATCTTCAATTTCTGAATCATCTGATTGGCCAGGCCCCACGCGGCATGCGTCCGATGCTCGACAATCTTGATACGCTGCTGGGCCAATTGACCCTGGGCGGGTTGCGACGCTGGGCACTCTGGGGAGCGCATGCGCACCGCACCGATTATGCCGCCCAGATTGAATATTTCAATCTGGCGTCTAAAGATTCCCAGGCAATGCTGCAGAAGGAACGCAAAGGCACATTGTTTGTGGATGTTCAGCGCCGCATCAACATGTATCTGCGTGCCTTGTGGGCGCGCGATTTCTTCATGCGGCCCACCTCCGGGGATTTCGAAACCCGGGAAGGGTACAGACCTTTCATCGAAGGGTATTTCCTGCATCTGCCGGATGCCTTCGATGATGTGGCCGGAATCAACGGGGTGGCATTATACCGGGCCGCTGCAGCCCATTGTGCCGCACATTTGGTGGAGACGACGGCACCCCTTTCCGCAGAGCATCTCAATGCATTGCAACGGGCTTTGATTGGCATCATCGAAGACGCCCGAGTGGAAACGCTGACCATCCGGCGTTTTCCAGGACTCAAGCAACTCTGGGCGCAGTGTCATACAGCCACCCCAGAATGGCGCGGCAGCGCTGGGGATTATTTCAATCGATTGGCCCGCGCGCTGCTGGATGAGCGCTACCTTGATCCGGATCCCTGGATAGCGCGGGGTCGTGCACTGTTTGCCGAAGCCCACGACCGTTTGAGTAGCAACCAGGTGTCCTGGGACATCGGGGTGACCCTGGCCCATGAGTTCAAGGACAAGCATCTGCCCTATCATCCGCGCACAGACCTGCTGAACGCTCCTTATCGGGATGACAATCGCTACCTCTGGGAATTCGAGGAGTTTGATCACGAGGCCGCGATGGCTGCAGGGTACGACACTCCGCGCCAAGTGCGGCGTCAGGTCGGCCTGATGGAAATGGTCAATCACATCGATAGTGAACTGGCTGGAGATGATGCCCAGGAAATCTGGGTCCTGGGAACGGAGTTGTTCCCCTACGAGGATGGGGGCAAAAGTTACAACGAGCTGGAAGGAAGGGAGCCGGTTTCCAATCCATTCCATTACGCGGAATGGGATTATCAGATCCAGCTTGAACGACCCGCCTGGGTCACGGTTGTGGAAAAGCGCCCGAAACCGGGCTCCCTGGTATTGATTGACGAGATTGCTGCGCGGCACCGGCGCCTCATCGCGCAGATGAAATTTTTGCTGGACGCCATGCAACCCCAAGGGGTGACCCGCTTGCGTAAGCTTGAGGATGGCGATGAAATTGACCTCAACGCAGCCATTGCCAGCACAATTGATTTACGCATGGGACTGCAGCCGGACCCGCGCACCATGATGCGCAGTATGCGTAAGATTCGGGACATTTCGATCATGGTGTTGCTCGATTTGTCAGAATCCACCAACGAATCTGTGACAGGCCAGGACTATACGGTGCTGGATCTGACTCGCGAGGCCGCTGTATTGCTGGCGGATGCGATTTACAAGGTGGGCGACCCGTTTGCCATTCATGGTTTTTGTTCGGATGGCCGACACGATGTGGAATACTACCGTTTCAAGGATTTCAGCCAGCCCTACAACGATGTGGCCAAAGCGCGCCTGGCGGGAATGAGCGGGAAGCTTTCCACGCGTATGGGGGCGGCGGTGCGCCACGCAACCCAGGATTTCAGGCAACAACGTTCAGCCAGGAAATTGCTGCTGGTGATCACTGATGGCGAACCCGCGGATGTGGATGTTCGCGATCCCCAGTATCTGCGCTACGACACCCGCAAGGCAGTGGAAGAGGCGAAGCGCCAGGGCATCACCACCTATTGCATGACGCTGGACCCCCGGGCAGACCAGTACGTGTCGCGCATATTCGGGGCACGCAACTACATGGTCGTGGATCAGGTGGCCCGTTTGCCGGAAAAACTTCCATTACTCTATGCCGGATTGACGAGGTAACCATGGAACAACGCTATCGCGGCCTACTGAATGACATCAATGGCGGCATGACGCATCTCGCCCAGATCATCAAGGATGCCTGGGTCTTCGGGCTGTTGCCCGAGGATCAGGATGGCACTGGCTGGAGCGCAGGGCAAATGCAGGCCTTATACGAAAAAGTCTATGCTGAGTGGGAAAAGTATGGTCATTTACCCAGTGGCCTGCCTGAAGCCTTGCGTGAGCGCTACATGCGCATTCATCAGGAAGCCATAGCGCGTGCCCGAGCTACTGGATGGGATCCGGAACTGGGGGAAGACGACTGAAGGGCAGAAAAAAATAGGGTCAGGCCGCATTTTTCATTGGGGTCTGCCATTTTCCACTTCCGAACACCACCAGCGCGGCAAGGGCAAAGCCTGCGGCACTAAGGAAGGCCCCCGCGGGGTGCAATATCCACAGGGTTCCGGCAATCAACGATGCAGGCAGGTAAAGGAGGCCGGTGACAAAATTGAAGAGGCCGATTGCAGAGGCACGTCGTTCCAGCTCGATGTCCGCGATAAACGCCTTGCTCTGGGCTTCATCAATCGAATAGAACACACCAAAGAGGACGAACAGGGCGATGACCTGCCATTGCGTGGTTGCGAAGGCGAATCCAAGGCTCATCAGCAGGTAGGTCAGATAGCCCAGCATGACCATGTGCGGCCTGCCGAAGTAATCGCCAAGCCTGCCTGCCAGTGGTGCGGCAACGACAAAAACGACGTTGAACAGGGCATACAGCAATACGATATCCTTGATCGAAAAACCCACGCTGTATGCACGCAGTAACAAGAATCCGAAGCTGAAATAGCCAAGCGAGAAAATTCCGGCTGCGACAAGGTAGCGTTTGAATTCCGGGCTGAGAACTTTCCAAGTTTCAAACATGTTTTCGCGCTCATGCCGAACCCCTGGCTGATCTTTGATGAAACTCAAAACCACGACACTGAGCAGGGCCGGAACAAGCGCAGCCCAGAACAGGATACGAAACGTTGAGGCACCGTCTCCCAGCCATGAAAGCAGGGCATAGGCCACCAGCGGACCCAGTACGGCACCGGCTTTGTCCATGGCCTTGTGCACACCAAACGCATACCCCCGCGTGGCCTTGTCAGCCACGGCAGACAACCAGGCGTCACGCGGCGGCCCCCGAAAACTCTTGCCCAGTCGTTCTATGACACGAAAGACGCTGAGGCCCGCAATCGAGCTGGAGATCAGCAACATCATCTTCGCCAGCGTGGAAAAACCATAGCCGGCCAGAGCAAAGATTTTGCGTTTTCCGGTCCGGTCCGATAGCCAACCTGCAAAGTAATTCAACGATGAGGCAGACAAGTCAGCAAATCCCTCGACCATGCCAAGCAAGGGCGCCGACGCCCCGGCGATCGTCGTAAAGAAAATTGCGAAGACGGAAAAAATCATCTCCGAGCTCAGGTCAGTCAAAAAGCTGACCAAGCCCAGTTTGAGGACATCCGGATGCACGCCCAATCGTTTGATTACGGAATCGGGAAGCATGGAGGGTGGATCTGGTGCTGGCAGAAGGTGCTGTTACGCTTAGCGCTTGGTGTCGTGTTCAGGCGCCAGACCGGCTGAGTCGCCGGCACCGGGAGTCGCGGTATTGGATGGATTTGCCGTTCCAATTTGAGCGTTGTCG
>JAGWPH010000043.1 GCA_028870615.1 Betaproteobacteria bacterium | reverse complement strand
GATTGGGACAAACCTACGGCACTTCGGCCGGCACACAGACCTTCAAGTCAGTGGAAAAAGCCGACGTGATCATGGTCATCGGCGCCAATCCCACGGATGCGCACCCGGTGTTTGCCTCGCGCCTCAAAAGACGCCTGCGCGCAGGGGCGCGCCTGATCGTCGTGGATCCACGCAGCATTGATCTGGTCAGCAGCCCCCACATCAAGGCGGATTACCACCTGCAACTGCGCCCCGGCACCAACGTGGCCGTCATCAATGCCCTGGCCCATGTCATCGTGACAGAAGGCCTGCTTGCTCAGGACTTCGTCGACCAGCGCTGCGATGTGGAAGCCTTCAACATCTGGCGTGAATTCGTCGCCCGTCCCAACAACAGCCCCGAAGCGCTGGAAGTCATGACCGGCGTTCCGGCAGCCAAGATCCGTGAAGCTGCACGCCTGTATGCCACCGGTGGCAACGGGGCCATCTATTACGGTTTGGGCGTCACCGAACATGCACAAGGGTCCACCATGGTCATCGGTATTGCCAACCTCGCCATGGCCACCGGTAATATCGGTCGCGAAGGCGTGGGGGTCAACCCGCTGCGGGGCCAGAACAACGTGCAGGGTTCGTGCGACATGGGCTCGTTCCCGCATGAATATCCGGGGTATCGCCATGTCTCTGACGACGCCACCCGGACACTGTTCGAAAAGGACTGGGGTCTCAGCCTGAGGAAAGAACCAGGACTGCGTATTCCCAACATGTTTGAAGCCGCCATGGATGGCAGCTTCAAAGGGTTGTACTGTCAGGGCGAGGATATCGTCCAATCCGACCCCGACACCCAACATGTGATTGCCGCGCTTGAAGCCATGGAGTGTATCGTGGTGCAGGACCTGTTCCTGAATGAAACCGCCAAGTATGCCCATGTGTTCCTGCCCGGTTCAAGCTTCCTCGAAAAAGACGGCACATTCACCAATGCCGAGCGCCGTATTTCCCGCGTGCGCAAAGTCATGGCGCCCAAAGCCGGTCTGGGGGACTGGGAAGTCACCGTAGCGCTATCCAACGCGTTGGGCTATCCCATGCATTACAACGATCCTTCGGAAATCATGGAGGAAGTGGCGCGTCTCACCCCGACTTTTGCCGGCGTCAATTATGACAAACTGGATCGTCTGGGCAGCGTGCAATGGCCTTGTAACGATGAGATGCCAGAAGGAACCCCTTTGATGCACATCGATCATTTTGTACGTGGCAAGGGCCGTTTCCTGATTACACAGTATGTCCCGACTGACGAAAAGATCACGCCCAAGTTCCCGCTCCTGCTTACCACGGGACGCATCCTTTCCCAGTACAATGTGGGCGCCCAGACCCGCCGCACCGATAATGTCTGCTTCCATGAAGAGGACCGTCTGGATATCCATCCCCAGGATGCCGAAGAACGCGGGATTCATGAGGACGACTGGGTCGGGATTTCATCGCGTGCCGGGGACACCGTGTTGCGCGCCCGTGTGACGGAGCGTATGCAGCCGGGCGTGGTGTATACCACGTTCCACTTCCCGGAATCCGGAGCCAACGTCATCACCACTGACAATTCGGACTGGGCTACCAACTGCCCTGAATACAAGGTGACCGCAGTGCAGGTGGTCAAGGTCAAGCATTCTTCCGAATGGCAGGAAAATTACCGGAAATTCAACGAGACCCAACTGCGCCTGTTGAAGGAAAAAGTGGTGGCAGGGGCTGTCGCCACGATAAATGGCCACTGATTATCTTAACCCATGAATGCTCCGTTGCCTCTGGTTACCCCGACCCTGCAAGCGCTTCACGTAGCGCGCTGGAGAGGCAGTTATGACTCTTCCCAGGACCGGGTGGCCGAGGAAACGCCTATCGGCATCGAGTACAACGGGGTACCTCATGTGGTGATGCTGGCCACGCCCTCCGATCTGGAAGATTTTGCGATCGGGTTTTCATTGACGGAAGGGATCATTCGCAACGCCAATGAAATTCACAACATTGCCGTGGAAGAATACAGTGCCGGCATCCGCGTGCAATTGACAATTGACGAAACGCATTTTTCGCGTCTCGACCTCAAGCGACAGAATCTGGCCGGACGCACGGGCTGTGGCCTGTGCGGCACGGAACGCCTGGCCCAAGTGTTCCGCCCGATGCCCGATGTAACATCGCGCCAGACCCTGTCTGTGGCGGCGCTTCATGCCGCCCTGGCCGATCTCCCGCAACACCAGTCCCTGCAACAGGCTACAGGAGCCACCCATGCGGCATTCTGGCTCGACGCCGACGGCCACATTGTCGCAGCGCGCGAAGATGTCGGCCGACATAACGCGTTGGACAAACTGATCGGGGGGTTAGCCCAAAAGCAGACTGACTTCACGCGCGGCGCGTTGCTGATCACCAGCCGGGCAAGCTATGAGATGGTGCAGAAGTCGATTCAAATGGGCATCGGTATCCTGGTCGCCATTTCCGCCCCGACAGCGCTGGCCGTACGTATGGCCGAGCAATTCAACTTGACCCTGGTGGGGTTTGCCCGCAACGGCCATCACGTGGCCTATGCCCACCCCGAAAGACTGACCGATTTCTGAACGAGGCGCTTGCAATCCCATGAATGCCGAACATTTGATCAAAATGGCCAATGATATTGGCGCCTTTTTTGAAGCCATGCCCAACCGTGAACAAGCCACCAAGGACGTAGCTGCGCACATCAGGAAGTTCTGGGAACCGCGCATGCAGAAATCCTTGATGGCGTACCTCAGCACGCACGGAGACGCCGGACTCAAGGACATCGTGCGCGATGCCCTGCGCGAGTTTCACCCCGCATAACCCGTTGGCTTGCTTCCCTGCCGCATTTGTACGTAACATGGGCCATATTTGGCTATTCTCTGTAATCAGGAACCCCTGACCATGTTCGGTTCATTTAATGTAGTTTTCGTAATCTTCGCCATCATTGCGGTCAACATCACCATGCTCGCGATTGTCCTGCAATTGGACCTGCTGATATTTCAGTCGAGTTTGGTAAAAATCATTGCCTGGGCCCTGGCGGCCGGCTCATGGCACATGGCGTATAAATTTCGCAACAAATAATGGACCCCCAAGATGACCGTTGATCCCTCCCCCCCGCAGCACCTCAAAAGCCACTCCAACCCCGAGCATATCGAGGCGGCGCTCGACCACCTGGATAGCGCCCTGACTTCGGGCAATATTGCACTGGGTGCTGCCAAGGGACTGATCTATAGTGTCATCGAAACTTTGGGGGTGCTCGTGGGAGACCCCGACTTGCCGGAGCACATGCGCACAGGTTACGAAGGATTGCTGGAAACGGCGCGCGAACTGCGTGCCCGAATTGACCACCCCGACCGCTGATTCGTCTGTGCCCCATCACCATTTCCAGTCGCGAATCTCCGGCATATCCTGGCCGTACCGCTCAATGTATCGCTTGTGCTCGATGAGCTTGTTCTTGAGTTGCAACTTCAGGTAAGCCCCCTTGTCGCCGGTCTGCGGCAGGCGGTCGATGGTGTCCATGACCAGGTGGAAGCGATCCAGGTCATTTAGCACCGTCATATCGAAGGGCGTGGTAATGGTGCCCTCTTCCTTGTAACCGCGGACATGAAAGTTGTCATGGTTGGTGCG
>JAGWPH010000042.1 GCA_028870615.1 Betaproteobacteria bacterium | reverse complement strand
TGTCATCGTGGCCATCGTCGGCGGCGGCAACGTCGACTTTGGATCCCATGCTTGGTGGACCTTTGCCTTCCGCTGGCTGCATGTCACGGTAGCAATCATGTGGATCGGGTTGCTGTGGTATTTCAACTTCGTCCAGATCCCTTCGATGTCCAAGATTCCCGACGAACAAAAACCTGCCATTTCCAAGGTCATTGCCCCCTGTGCCCTGTTCTGGTTTCGCTGGTCGGCGCTGTTGACGGTCATCATGGGCCTGGGCCTCGCATCCATGAATGGCTACGTCAGCTCAGCCCTGGCTTTACGGGCTCCGTTCACCCCCATAGGGATCGGGATGTGGCTGGGTCTCATCATGGCATTCAATGTGTGGTTCATCATCTGGCCCAATCAGAAAAAAGTACTGGGAATCGTTGCTGCAGAGGTTTCAGAAAAAGCCAAAGCAGCCCGAATGGCATTGCTCGCCTCACGGACCAATACGCTGCTCTCTATTCCGATGATTTACTGCATGGTGGCGCAGCAACACGGCGGACTGTAATCTCAGGCTGTGCCGCAGCACACACCTGCCTGAACCACGCACTGGTCTCTGGCTCTGCCCGTCCGCTCACCACGAGTAATTGACTGGCGCGTGTCAGGGCCACATAAAGCAGGTTGTGGTTTTCGCGCTGGTCCAGTCGTTTTTCCTGATCCAGGCGTGGTGCTCTTGCCGGCCCACGCTGCTCGTGCGATGGAATCAGAGAGAAATGTTGGGGACGGTCCAGGTTGGGTGGCCAATCCACAAACCATTGACCACTCTCCGATCGCTGCCGATATTCGCGCGGTTCGAGTAGCCAGACTACAGGGGCTTCCAGGCCCTTGGCCGCATGTATTGTCATGATGCGCACGGCATTGCCCACGGCCCCCAACCCCCCCTCATCAGGCGCGTCTTCCTGAAAGGACTCAAGATCGTCGAGTTCCTGCAAAAACCTGGGAAGACTCGGATAGCGCCCGTTGTCCAGATTGAGCGCTTGTTCCAAAAAGGCGTGCAGGTTGGCTTCAACCGACGCCTGCAATGCAACAGGGACACAACGTTGATAGCGCGCAATCAGGTCAGACTCGCCTAGAATTCGATCCAGCAGATCATGAACCGGCAGGTGTGCCGCCCAGGTCATCCAAAGCGCCAATTGGCGTTGGGCTTCGACAAGAACAGCCGACTCTGACGGTTGATGGAGCCCATGCCACCAATGCGTTGCCTGTGCCAGCAGCAGCAGATCTTCGTCACTGGCCATAAAAATGGGCGAGCGCAATACCTGCGCCAAGGCCAGATTGTCTCGCGGATTCACCAGAAATCGCAGGAGTTGGCGGAGATCACGCACTTCAAGCGTTGCCAAAAGCCCGCCTCGTTGCCGGGTTAAGTAGGGGATACGTGCCGCACGCAGGGCACGTTCGTAAGGATCGAGCGTTGCCCGGCGCCGAACCAATACAATAATGTCCCCATAACGGGCGAGACGCCGCCCTGCAAGGGGATCCTCAATGGTCAGTCCATTGGGACCGACCCATCGGGCAATTTGCTGAGCAAAAAAATCGCCTTCCCATGCTTCGCGAGTCTGTCCTGGCATCCTGCGCGGTGTCTCCAGGGGGTTGCGCATCCCCCCGGGAGAGGCAACACTGATCGCAGGAATCAACTCATCAGCGATTTCGAGCAACTGCACAGCATCGATAGGCGCACCAGAAGCCGCTTCGTGCGTTCTGAATCGTCCAAAATCCGGCAATGTACCGAACACCCGGTTAACCAGCCCGATGATCGTGGGGCCGCTGCGACGCGACTGGTCCAAGGCGACACGAAGCGCATTCCACTCCGTCTCCAGATAGTCTGCTGCCTGGTCAAACAATCGCGCATCGGCCCGCCGAAAACGGTAGATGGCCTGTTTTGGATCACCCACCAAAAATACAGTAGGGGCATGTTCCGCATCGCGTGCCGCTTGCAACCAAGTCTTCAAGGTACGCCATTGCAAAGGGCTGGTATCCTGAAATTCATCCAGCAGGAGATGCCGGTACCGGGCATCCAGACGATATTGAAGATATTCGGCTTGTTCGGATGACTCCAACATGGTGCACACTGACCACTGAATGTCCTGAAATCCGGCCTCGCCCTGGCTCTGTTTAAGCGCCATCAATTCATCAAGATAGGCTTGCCCAGCGTGAAACAGGTGTGCATTGGTCTCCAAAGATGCCTGTTCCAGCACTTGATGACGTGCACTTGCCAGTTGCTGAAGAATTTTTGCGTGCACTTCCAAAGCGGCTTTGCCTTCTGCCTTGGCCGCACCCAGAATATTTTGGCGCGGCCCCCCTGAACGGGTCCACAACAAGGCAGCAAGCGTATTAAGTGGGTCAGGACTTTGCAGGGCAGCCAGAAGTTGTAATCCCAGCGCATTCAGTGAGGCGCTTCCTTTTGCCAGAATTCCTGCGAGTTCAGCCACTGCGGCACCAAAGCTGCGATCTGCAAGCAACTCAGCCGAAGGATCGCAGTTCAGTGCGACACCCAGGTCGGCTCGCAGCGCCTGTGTGGCGTAACTGACAGGATCGGCCTGTCCCTCGGTAAAAGCCCACCATTCTGCGCGCCAATCAGCGAAGGAAAGAATCCAATTCCTGGTTTTGAACAACCCCTCG
>JAGWPH010000041.1 GCA_028870615.1 Betaproteobacteria bacterium | reverse complement strand
TCGGGTACGTTGGCCAACATCCACATCATCGAAATGTCTGCTACCGTAAAAGGTGCTGGCGCAGTGCCTGGTTGTGTCAGGGCACCAGGTGCAGCATTTCTGGCAACCACCCTGCCGCTGATCGGGCTACGGACCAGGAGTGTGGCATCAACATGACGGCTGGCAATGAGGGCGTCGATCTGGGCTTCCGTTTTTCCGAAGATGCGCACTGCATCCCTGGCGGCCTTGTAGGCGCCTTCCGCACTTTGTTGATCAGAGACCGCCTGCTGCAGATCCTTCTGGGAGATTCCCTGTATCCCAAACAGTTGTTGTGCACGCTCCAGAGCATGTGTCGTCAACTCACGGACACCCGCAGCAGAAATCAATGTGGACTCGGCTTGAAGAAGATCCGGACTGTCTACGGCATAAAGAGGCTGCCCCTTTTTGACGTCGCGGCCCACATCTGTAAGTATCTCGGTGATTTTTCCTGGGTACGTTGAAAATACCTGGACTGATTTATCGTCATTAAAGGCGATGTTCCCTACTGCATTTCGCGTCAGGACGAAATCATGTTCGTCGACGAATACCACTTTGATCAATTTGACTTGAGTGTCAGACAGGTCGATGTGCCTGTCAGTGGCAGAAGCGCTCGTGGCCTGCTTTATCATTTCCGGGGGAGCAACTCTGGCGTCGTTGCCTGAAACAGCATGCGTTGGCCAGCCCCAGTACAACCCAGTCAAGGTAAGCACGGCAAGTGCGAATAACAAAATTGATTTTCGTTCAGGTGTTTTCATTGTTCCTGTCCTCCCTGCGCCACCCCGGCTTGGACGTTGTCGGCGCGATGCCACCATCCCCCTCCCAGAGCCTGGTATAACGCTGCTGTATCTCCGAGACGATTTGTTTGGATTTGTGTCAGCGTGATCATTGATTGCTGATATGTCTGATCTGCTGCCAACAGCATTTGATAATTGACGTGCCCTACCTCGTATTGTTTGCGCGTAATATCCAGAATATTTTTTGCAGCCTGCTCGGATTTACGGGCTATCTTGAGGGCATCGGCGTCCGATTGGATGGCGTGCAGGGTATCCGCCACATTCTGGAAGGCTGTGAGAACCGTGCTTTTATACTGGGCAGCTGCTTGCACCAGCGCATCTCTGGATCCCTGCTCCCTGGCTCGTAACGTTCCACCGTCAAAAATCGGAACTGCAATGTCCCCGATCAGATTGAAGAATCCACCCCCCTCTTGAAACATCTGGCTCGGAACTGAAGCAACGCCGCCGATCATGCCGGTAATGGAGAATTGTGGGAAACGATTCGCAATGGCTACCCCGACTTGTGCATTTGCGGCATGTAATTGCTCTTCGGCGGCCCGGACATCAGGGCGTTGCTCGACCAGTTTGGAAGGAATACTCAGGGGCAACTCCTGTGGCAGTTGCAGTGAGGCAAGCTCAAAGGTTTCGGGGACATCCTCATTTGGAAGGCGTCCTGCCAGAACATGAATCAGATCACGGGTCTGCTCCAGCTGTTGCCTTAGCGGTACCAGAGCCTGCTCAACCTGTGCCAGGGCCAGCTCCTGATCGGACACATCAATGCCAGTTGCGTATCCGAATTTGAATTGATTTCGTAGGATTTCGAGCATCTTTTGATTGTCTTCAATAATTTTTTCGATAGACACAATCTGCGCACGTAAAGAAGCTTCCTGCAATGCGGCGGCAACGACATTGGATGCAAGCGTGATATAGGTGGCTTCGAGCTGAAATTTCTGGGCTTCAGTCTGAGCCTCGAGAGATTCCACTTGTCTTCGGTTACCGCCAAAAACGTCAGGGGCATAGGTAAGTGTTACTTGGGCAGTATGAAAGTTGTAATAGACAGGGCCGTTATAAGGCGCCGGGCCAGATGGATTTGAGTAGGTTTGTATGACTGAACCGTTTCCCTGGACTCCTGGTGAATTGCCACCCAAATTACCGGCCAGTTTGTTGCGAGTAGGTAAATATTCCATGCCGAACGTTGGGTAAAAAAAGCCCTGCTGGGCGATGGTATTTTGTTGGGCCTGGCGCAATGCGGCCTGGGCGGCTTCAATCGTGGGGTTGGCCTTAAAGGCCTTTTCGATCAATGAATTGATCTGGGGAGACTGAAATAACGTCCACCAGTCAAATGGAATATCCTGGTGCACATCGAAATGTTGTTTGTCACTTGTTGACAAGGACACGGATGCTGTCTGGTCGACTGTTTGATGAGGGATGTAACCGTCCGCGGCAGGAGCTGCCGGCCGCTTGAAATCAGGCCCGGCAGCACAGCCGGCCAGCATTGATCCGGCCAGCAGCGCGACAGGAACCCATAGGGTTCTGTTCGCGGTGAGATGCTTTTTTTCAACATGGTTCACAAAGATGTATCCATAATGGGCGATAAAATCCGGATTTAGCTCGCTGGCGGATTCTGCCCATATTTTCTGACATGGAACTGACAACGATGCGGATACTTGTAGTCGAAGATGACAAGACGCTTGGGAAGGCCATGTCTGCATCCATGACCCATGCCGGTTTTGCTGTGGATATTGCAGTGACTGTTACGGAGGCGTTACATCTGCTGGCTGGGGAGAATTTCGATGCGATCGTGCTCGATCTGGGATTACCTGATCGGGATGGGTACGATATTGTCAGGCACTTGCGTCAACGCAACCTGTCATTGCCAGTACTGATACTCACTGCCCGTGATGCGGTGGAGGACCGGGTTCAGGGCCTGGATCTCGGCGCCGATGATTACATTGTAAAACCGATTGCCATGGCGGAACTGCAAGCCCGTTTGCGTGCCCTGATACGGCGCAGCTTTGGCACAGGCAGTTCGTTATTCAGTATTGGCGACCTGGAATTGGATACCGTGGGTAAGAGAGCGTTTGTGATGGGCCAGGCACTTGAGTTGTCTGGCAGAGAATGGGCTGTGTTGGAATATTTGGCCACGCATACCAGGCGAATCGTGTCGAAAGAACAGTTGATTCAAGCGATCACCGGGCTGGGTCAGGAGCTGAGTGAAAATGCCATAGAAGCTTATGTGCATCGCTTGCGTAGCAAGATTGAAGGTTCGGGGACCATTATTCGCACGGTTCGGGGTTTGGGATACATGCTTGAGAAAATCGATGAATCACCGCTCTAGTCTTTATCGGATGCTCCTCAAGTGGCTACTGGGGCCGGTGATTCTCATTCTGCTCATCGGTTCGATGTTGGCCTACGTGTTTTCTCTTCGGGCCGCTATGAATGTTTACGATCTGGGTCTATTGGATAACGCGCTTGATCTGTCCAAACAGATTGAGATCCATCAGGGCAAGATGATGATCAATTTGCCCCCTGCAGCACAGCAAATGCTGCAGGAGAACAATGATGATCGTGTCACTTATGCTGCCTGGGATAATGAAGGGAAGGTGTTTTCGGGTAATTCTGAGCTGTTGCATCTCAGCGTTCTTCCTGTAGAAGGTAACCACCTGTTTCGGGATGTCACCCTGAACGGCGAAGAAAATCGGGCGGTCTTTTTTCGCGGAAAAACCGGGGCCAATGTCTATTACATCGCTGTAGCTCAAACATTGCACGGCCGTAACCGCCTGACCGATGGTATTTTTGCAAGCATTCTTTTGCCGGAGATCGTCCTCGCGCTGGTGTCCATTGCGGTAATTCTTTTTGGCGTCAGGTTTGCATTATCGCCAGTAATGCTCCTGCGTAATGAAATTATCAGCCGTTCATCTGCTGACCTCAGACCCATTGAAGAAGCCAACGCACCCGCAGAACTATTTCCCATAGTTCACGGAATCAATGAACTCCTCGAAAACCTCGCGGCTTCTTTTGCCAGCCACCGTCGTTTTATTGCAGATGCGGCACACCAATTGCGTACCCCACTCGCATCGTTGAGCAGTCAAATTGAAGTTGCGCTGGAAACTC
>JAGWPH010000040.1 GCA_028870615.1 Betaproteobacteria bacterium | reverse complement strand
AGATTGCGAAAATCATGTCTCTGAGTGCCAAGACCGTCAGTGTGTATCGCGCCCGTTTGCTGGAAAAGATGAACTTTAAAACCAACGCAGAACTTATCCATTACGCCATTACCCACAATCTGGTCATTTGATTCCTTGCAGTACCCACATCACTTCAGGAAAAAATCGACCCGGGCAGGGCTCAGTTGCTTCGAAGACTGCGCCTCCCCTGCTGTCCCTTCGACAATGAACAGCCGCTCACGAGCCACCTGGCCATTGCGGACCAACCAATCCTGAATCACTTCTGCACGCCGATTGGCCAACGCAATCAGATCGTCGTCCGTTACCGTGGTATTCGCCGACATGGGTTGATCAATACTGTCATGGAGCATACCTTCCGCATCGACCGCGCGGTCAGCTCGCCCCGCAATATCCAGTTTTAAGGCCGGTCGCTCCTTCAAGGCGCGCGCCAGGGATTGGAGCTGGGCTGCATTCGCCGGGTTGAGCGTGTCCCGCCCCGGATCGAAGGCCATCGAGGAGGCGGATACGCTATTTTCGAAAAATGAGCCAATCAATTCAAATGGGGAAATAACCGCTTTGGCAATAAGGTTGAACACCATCTTTAAAATGAGGGCTCCCATTGAAAATTGCGGATCGTTGAGCGAACCCTCCACCGGCAAATTGACGTCAATGGTTCCGTTGCGGTCCTTGAGTAAAGCAATCGCCAATTCCACGGGAAGGCGGGTTGCATCGGGACTATCCACTTTATTGCCAAAAGTCAGCTGATTCAGCACCAGATGATTCTGCCCCGTCAGGGTGTGGTTCAGCACATGATAATTGACGTCAAAAGAGAATTTTCCCTTTTCGATGTCGTATCCCATATATTTTCCGGAGTAAGGACTAAGAGGCGCGAGCTCCATATCGTTGACACTGGCATGAAGATCCAGAAAGAGGTTGCCACGCAACGGATTAACCTGCCCTGCGATACTGAGTGGCGCGTCGTTGACTTGCCCGCGCAGGTCAATACTGGCAGCTGTCGCCGCATCGGAAGAAAGCCCGGTGATGACGCCGCGCAGAGCTCCCAGATCAGCAGTGTAGTGTGGCTTGATGTAATTGTCGCTAAAATGCACCGCGCCCCTCTCGAGAGACACCTGACTGATTTTGACGGGAAAGACCGCTGATCCAGTGGAGGCGGAATCATCCGTTGCCGGGTTGGGAAGATCGGTGCGGATGAGATTCTGTAGATTGACGCGCCCATCAGGGTTGATGCTTACCTTGGCAAAAAAGTCACTCAGGGCAATCTGCTTGATGGCCAAGGAAAATGGCGTCACCCGCACGTCAATGCCATCGACAACCAGGGACTTCCAGTGGACCAGGTCATCGGCGCCGGTTCTATCCACCGTTGCCACATCGTCAAGCGACACCCGCCCCTGAAAGCCCCCCTTGACTGCTCCAGCTGCTGTACTCGCGATTTTGAGATTGCCCTGGGTGGAAAGGGTTCCTCGTGACAGGGAAAAATTGACGCGTGAGGTCAAGTATGACTGCAGGGGCAGCAAATCCAGCTTTTTAACACCCACATCCAACAGGGCCTGTACCGGAGCCAAGCCGATTGCTCCGGACAAATGGGCCTGGCCTTTGGCGTTGATCTGCGTGACAAAATCCATTGCGCCTGATTTCCCCGGTGCCGTGGAAATATCCTGAAGCACCAGCAGAAGTGCAGAGAGCGTCGTGATGACCGGACGTGGCTGGCGTTTGTCTTCAATACGTGCCGTGGGAATCGAGAGATCCAGTTTATCAACCGCCAGTACCTGGTCGCCAAGGCTGAGTGAGGCGCCGCGCAGGTCTATCGTGCTGTTATCGATCATGAGGGTCAAGCCTTGACCACCCTTCCCCATGGACGCTTTCACTGCATTAAACTGGAATTGCCCTTCGAGCCCCACGGTCATCGGTTGTTTGGCGTGGGTTTGAACATTGGCATCAAGGTGTAAGGTCACCTGACCCTGGGCCAGATTAAATGGGAGTCGAAACGGAAGGTAGTCCAGATAGCGGGGCAAGTCCATGCCTTCCACATCCAGATGCATCTGGGCTTCGGGTTGCACGGCAAAGGGCAATCCCTTCGCCTTGAATTGCAGGTCAGTTCCATCCACCCGCGCTCTCAGCACCGGTTCAACAAAGATATCTTCTTGCGAAGGCAGCGTTGAAATGAAAGGGATGTTCAACTTAAGGTCGGTAATCACATGCGAGATTTTTCTGGGGCGATCGTCAAAAGTCACGACGCCCCCTTCAATCTGAATATTGTGAACTGCAAAACGCGCCGGGCCGGAGGATGGCGTGGCCGGCGGTTGAAGCACGCGCTGAAGAAGATCGTCGAAATTATATTGATGCGGAGAAAGCAGCACCAGATGAAGCGAAGGTCGGACCAAGCGAAGTTCGCGAACAACCGGTGCAAGATGGATCAAACTGCGTACCGAAATCTTGGCCTGCATTTCATCAAAAGACGCAAAGACCGTATACCCATCAGGTTCATACAAGCGCAGGCCGCGGAGCGTCAGGGACAGGGCAAAGGGGTTGATTTCGACATTCTGGAGGGTCAGATGCCGATGCGTGATCTCACCAACCTTTTGTTCCGCCCGGGACAGAATCAACCCTGGCAACACAAAATAACTCAGTGCTGCCAATAGGATGACAACACCGACAAACCCCAGCCCGAGTTTCCTGATCAGCGACATCCGTGAATTGTCACCTCAACACCCGCCGCTGTCCATGCCGCCTGTTACATCAGAGCGATATGCCGCCACTTGCTTCAAGGGCTGTGCCATTGATGTAACTGGCTTCGTCGCTGGCCAGAAAGGCGTAAACATTGGCCATCTCTTCCGGTGTCCCTAACCGGTGCATCCAGGAACGCTCCCGCATTGTCTCCAGGACGTTTTCCGGGATGGTGGACAAAATATGCGTATCAATGAATCCCGGGCATACGGCATTAACGCGAATCCCTTTGGCCCCCAATTCACGCGCCCAGGATTTTGTGAAGCCGATGACCCCGAATTTGCTGGCAGCATAATTGGTCTGCCCAAAATTGCCATACAAGCCGACCACGCTCGAGGCGCTGACGATGGCTCCCTTCCCCTGATTCAGCATGTAGGGAACAACAGCTTGGGTACAGTGAAACACCCCTTTCAAATTAACATCGATGACATCGTCAAACTGCTCCTCGGTCATCTTGACCAGACGGGCATCTTTGGTAATGCCTGCGTTGTTGATCAGGATGTCGATCCGCCCATAGGTTTGCGCCACTTCGGCCATGACGGCGTTCACCTGGGGCCGGTCCGTGACATTGAGCTGGAAACCTTGCGCCTGGCCGCCCGTCGCACGGATCTCGTGGACGGCCTGGGTGATCTGATCGAGATTGAGGTCACAGACGGCAACCGTCGCTCCTTCAGTGGAAAACTTGCGTGCCGTGGCCAGACCGATACCATTGGCAGCACCCGTAATAATCGCAATCTTGTTCGCTAATCTCATCATTTCCCTTTTAAAAACAGTCCGCTAATTTATACTGCGATGCAGCATTATAGACTGCTTTTCACCTGCAGGGAGACGATGACACCCCCATTCAGTCAGGCAAATCCTTACCCGTGGTTTCCGGGAGAAACCACGGGAGCACCAGTCCGAGCAGATAGATCATGCCGATGCTCAATGCGGCATGGGAGACGCTGCCAAAGGACTTGATCAAGGTGCCGGCAACAATTGGAAAGACCCAGGCCACCAAACGTGCCGCATTGAAAATAACGCTCGCTGCCGTAGCGCGTACCGTGGTAGCAAACAATTCGGGCGGATAGATGGCCATCCATACATACGCACAGCCCAGCGTGAAGAACCCGTTGATAGGGGCTACCCAGACCATGGTAGCCACATCGGTCACCCACTGATATGTGGCTACGGTCATCACCAAACTGCCCAGATAGGTCAGAAAGAGAAACCAGCGCCGCCCGATCCGATCAATGATAAAGCCGGCAAGCAAATAAGCCACGATAGCTCCTGCAGTGTAGATCAACGCAATCCGTGCACCCCATACTGCCGGATTTTCAATGCCGGCCGTTTTGGCCAACCCCACGGTGTAAACCGGCAACCAACTGGAAATAGCCCACCATCCTGTGGTGGTGGTCACTGACAGCAAAAAGGCAATCAAGGTCCGACGCAGGGCCTCGGGCTCGCGAAACAACTGGAACAGTGTAAAAGGTCGCTTTGCTGAGGTGGCCGCTGTACTCCCCCCTGTAGTGGCAGTCCATCGCTTGGCCAGGACAGCCTCTTTCCATTTTTGCGACTCATCCAAGGTACGCCGGATGTACAACACGAACACTGCAGGAATGGCCCCGACGACAAACATCAGACGCCAGCTGTCCGCGCCCAGCGGCAACGCACTGGACAAGTAATACCAGATCAATGCCGCCAGAAAGGTGCCCCATCCAAACCCGGACTGAAGAAATCCAGCCCCCTTGGGGCGCGCACGATTCGGCCAGGTTTCTGCCAGCAAGGAAACCCCTGTCGCCCATTCGCTGCCCATGGCCAACCCGGTCACGAAACGCAGAATCCCCAATTGGGTAAAGTCGGATACCAAAGCTGTCAGCCCGGAAAACAGGGCATACAAAAACACCGACCACAACATCACGCGTTTGCGCCCCAGATAATCCGCCAGAACACCGCCGGCCAGTCCGCCGATGCCCCAACCCAACAAGGTGACGCCGATCGCTATGCCGGCATAGACGGCTTGTGACGCCAATTGATCCGGGAGCAGCAACATCTTTAGCGCCATGGGTAAAACCACGATCAGGGCATAAGCTTCATACCCGTCAAATACCCAGCCTAAAAAACTACCCGTCAGTACCTTCCAGTGCTGTGCAGTCAGGCCGTCGCGCCAGGACGTCGTGTTCATAATCATTCTCCTCAGCCAGGGGTTGGATGCGCCGCCCTCAATTAGGGTAGCATTGTTCGACATTCACCTCGAACATTGCATCTATTCTGTCACTTACAAGGATCGGGATTATCTGATGGAGAGCATTCAATCTGCGGGCCCGCTGGCGGGCCTGCGTGTTCTGGAACTGGGTCAATTGATTGCGGGCCCTTTTACCACAAAAACACTTGGTGACCTGGGCGCCGAGATCATCAAGATCGAGCCGCCAGGGACCGGCGACCCTTTGCGCCAGTGGCGCATGCTGCACGAAGGCACCTCCGTCTGGTGGGAAGTCCAATCCCGCAACAAGCAATCCGTGGCCATTGACCTGCGTCGTCCCGAAGGGCAACAACTGGTCAAACAACTGGCCGCCCGTGTCGACATTCTGGTGGAAAATTTTCGTCCCGGTACAATGGAAAACTGGGGAATGTCCTATGAAGCCCTCGCCGCCGATAACCCGGGGCTAATCCTCTTGCGCATCTCGGGATTTGGACAAACCGGCCCCTACCGAGACCAACCCGGGTTTGGTGTGGTCGGGGAGGCCATGGGGGGGCTCCGCTACCTTACCGGCCAGCCGGGACAGGTGCCGGTGCGGGTGGGTGTGAGCATTGGCGACACCCTGGCTGCCCTGCATGGGACGGTAGGCGTCCTGGCCGCATTGCACGAACGACAGCGCAACGGCGGCAAAGGGCAGGTCGTGGACATCGCGCTGTATGAAGCCGTATTCAACTGCATGGAAAGCCTGCTACCGGAATACAGTGCTTTTGGCACAGTGCGTGAACCGGCAGGGAGCGCTTTGCCTGGCATCACTCCAAGCAATGCTTATCCGTGTCTGGATGGCTGGGTGCTGGTGGCCGGAAATGGCGACAGCATTTTCAGGCGCCTGATGGGAACCATTGGTCGCGACGACCTGGCCCTGGACCCCCGGCTTGCGCATAATGATGGGCGTAGCAAACAAGCTGCAGAGATCGATGCGGCCATCGGCACCTGGACCCAGACCCAGTCCATTGCCCAAGTGCTGGAAGCGCTGCATCAGGCCAACGTTCCTGGCGGGCGTATCTACACCATTGCCGATATTGCGCAAGACCCACACTACCGGGCCCGCGACATGATTCTCTCTACCGAAACTGCCAACGGACTCAAGCTGCAGGTCCCCGGTATCGTCCCCAAACTGTCACGCACCCCTGGGGGCATTCGCAAACGCGCCCCGCGACTGGGTGAAGACACCGAGACGCTTCTACGTGAACTAGGCTACGACGATACCGGGTTGCAGCAATTGCGCGATACCGGAGTCATCGCATGAACCGTCTTCCGCAGACCAACCGCATCCATGTGGCAGAGGTTGTGACCCGCGACGGATTTCAATCGGAACCCCAATTCATCCCGACCGAGGACAAGATTGCACTGATTGATCTTATGAGTACGGCAGGCTATGCTGCGATTGAAGTCACTTCATTCACAAGCCCCAGGGCCATACCCATGCTGGCCGACGCGGGGGCTGTGTTTGCCGGTATCACGCGCAATCCGGCCGTGGAATACATCGCGCTGATTCCCAACGCGCGGGGTGCTGAACGCGCATTGCAGGCGCGCGTAGACGCCTTCAATCTGGTCATGTCTATCAGCGAGGCCCATAACCAGGCCAACCTGCGCATGGGTCGCGAGCAGTCATTTGGGCAGTTGCAGGAAGTCATCCGCCTGGCCGAAGCCAACAAGGTCCCCGTCAACGTGTCACTCTCCACCAGTTTTGGCTGTTCCCTGGCCGGCGCCATCGCGCCCGACGACGTGTTGCACTGGGCCCGGCGCTTTGCTGATCTGGGAGTGCGCGGCATCTCGCTGTGCGACACCACCGGAATGGCCAATCCGGTAGCCGTAGGAGCTCTTTGCCAGCGAGCACGGAAAGCCTTTCCTACATTGCAGATTACCCTGCACTTTCACAATACGCGTGGCATGGGGCTCGCCAATGTGGTGACTGCAGTGCAAGCGGGCATCCGCCGCTTTGACGCCTCTCTCGGGGGGTTGGGTGGTTGCCCCTACGCGCCCGGAGCTACTGGCAATATCTGCACTGAAGAACTGGTACACATGCTCGATCTGATGGGCTATGACACCGGCATGAATCTGGAATTGCTGTTGCAGGGATCGGCTCAACTGGAGCACCTGGTCGGCCGCACAATCCCCAGCCAGTTGCTGCGCGCCGGGCCAGTCCTATGACGCAACCTGGCCCCAACCCGGAATTCTGGCAACAACGTTTTGAATCCGGCCAGACCCCATGGGATCGCGGCGGACCGAGCCCACGGCTTCTGGCCTGGCTGGATTCCGGCATCCTGGCCCCGTGCCGCATTGCTGTACCGGGGTGCGGTTCGGGTTGGGAAGTTATAGAACTGGCCCGGCGCGGTTTTGAGGTGATCGGCATCGATTATACGGTCGCGGCCGTGACGCGGGCCCGGCGCTTAATGACACTACAAGGACTCGATCCGACAAAGATTATTCAGGCTGACGTGTTGCAGTGGCAGCCTGGACAGCCATTCGACGCAGTTTACGAACAGACCTGCCTGTGCGCCCTTCACCCGGTTTTTTGGATGGCCTATGCCAGTCAGTTGCACCAATGGTTGCGCCCGGAGGGTCGCGTGTGGGCCCTATTCATGCAGGCACGCCGTCCGGAAGCTGAAGCAGAGGGCCGCGTGGAAGGACCGCCCTTTCATTGCGATCTGACGGCCATGCGGGCACTTTTTCCAGCGCCACAATGGTCCTGGCCTGAACCCCCCTTTCCGGCTGTACCCCACCCCAACGGTTGGCGCGAATTCGCAGTACCGTTGACCCGCGTTTAAGACATCAGCATCGGGGAAGATTTCAGGAGGGCACCCAGACTGTCCATGACTGTTATCTGTACGGGAATGCCCTGGGCTACGCTCTGTCCCACAGTGCAGAATTCTTCAAACTGCTCCAGCACCCGATCCAGATGCAACAAATCGGCCGCAGGCACGCCAAGGCGCAAGGTGATGTGAATCGTCTGGACCCGAAGGCGCCCCGCTTCATTGCGACCAGTGTCTGCGCGCCCTTCGGCCCGCAGTGGCTCGGGGCGCTGCTTGAACTTGCGCAACGCAAACAGCAGTGAAGCACTCATGCAGTTGGCCACGGCCGCCACCAGCAATTGCGTAGGCGTGGGGCCCATACCGCCGCCCAATGGCCGGCTTTCATCAGCAATCAGCAGAGGGAGGGTCAGACCTGGGGGGATTTGACCCTCCTCTACACCAAAATGGATTGCAAAACGGTAGTCCTGCTGCTGCTCCAGGATAACCTGGGATGGGTCGCTCACGATACCTTCCTCAAAATTTTAAACAGTGGCTTGTTTCAGAACATCGCCAATCAAAGCTTCCAGTTGAGCGGGTGGCAGCGCACCAGCAACACGACCCAGTTCCCGGCCTCCCTGAAAGACTCCCAAGGTAGGAATCGAACGAATATTAAAGCGAGCACCCAAGGCCTGCTCAGCTTCGGTATCCACTTTGGCAAAAACTAACCGCCCTCCGTATTTTTGTGCCGCTGCCGCAAAAGTCGGCGCAAAACTACGACAAGGCCCACACCAGGGTGCCCAGAAATCGATAATCACAGGTAAGGCAGATTGCTGGAGTACCGCATCAATAGAACCGCCATCGAGGGCGTGAACGCCCGCCAGCAAAGACTTTTTGCAGGCACCGCAAGTGGGATGTTCGGAAAACCGCTGGGGTGGAACGCGATTGATCGTCTGGCAGTGCGGACAAGTCAGTTGAATCATTGCGGCTTACCGCCCATATCAATCGGCTTTCCTTGAGAGAGTGAGGTCACGTAAGTAACCAGCGCGTTGAGTTCGTCACTGCCATGCGCAGGCGCTTTGCCCTCCAGGGCGGCGCCTGCACAGCTCCGGATCTGGTCGGCCAAAGTAAACACTTTGCCCTGATTCGGCTTGAAGCGCGGAAAGATGGCTGCAGCGTTAGCAAGGCTGGGAATGACTTTGCCGTCCGGTAATCTGCCAGGTTCAGCACCCCCACCCAGATGGCAGGTCTGGCATACCCTGCCGTTGCCCTCAAAGGTGTTATGCGTAAACAACTCCTTGCCGTGTTGAATGACTTTTTCCAGCTGTGGATCGGAGATGGGTGCCGCCCACGCAGTCCAGGCTGTTGAAATAAGCCAGACAGTCATCAGAGCGCGTGTTGTTGCAGTCAAAGGGCTGGTCGTTTTCATAAAACCTCCTAAAAACAAATGACGGTACAGCGGAAAAGTGTACCAGTGATTTCACCTGCAAGCAGCGGGTCAAAGCTGAAAACCCACCGTTCGTGCCAGACCTTCGATGATGTCGCGCCCCCAGGTGGGCACCTGCGGTTTGTAAGGCTGGGCTTGCGCCACCTGCTGCTGCACCCATGCTGCCAGCCAGTCAATTTCGGCGGCACCATAGAATGCTGTCATCAGTTCGAAGTTTAAAAACAGGCTGCGTCCATCCAAATTGGCAGAACCACACAGCGCCAGCGCATCGTCAATGATCACAGCCTTGGCGTGGATCATTCCCGGATACAGCACTATCCTTGCCCCCACATGGGCAAGCTCCCGCAACGCCTGCTCCCGGGCCAGATCGGCCAGGGTGTGATTCGAGCGGCGCGGAATCAACAACGTAAATTCGACCCCTCGCCTGCACGCCATGCACCAAGCCAACAGAAGCGTATCATCGGGTACGAAGTACGGTGTGACCGCAACGATGCGCCGTCGCGCCTGATACGCCGCAGTCAGGAGCAGGTCGTAGACTGTGTCATCTGCGAGATCGGGACCGCTTGGAACCAGTTGCACGCGTGCGCCATGGTCAGCGAACGTTTCTTCCGAATCACCGGCCAGAGGCTGGTTTATCCCGGCCGGCATTTCCCAATCCCGTTCGAATAACCGTTGTGCTTGTTTGGCCAACGGCCCCCGGACCACAAAACTCAAATCCACCCAGGCGGGATGCCCTGGCCTGTCAATGAAATATTCCACGGCAAAATTGCGTCCGCCGCTCCACAATTGCGCACTGTCGACAATCACCATTTTGCGGTGGTTGCGCAAGTTGCTGCGGCCTTTCAATGGATTATGCAGGAGCGGCATAAACCAGCGCACAGAAATCCCTGCAGCACGCAGAGCAGGAATGTGCCGCCGCGATTTTTGCAGACCGCCGACGGTATCCAGCAGGGTGCGCACTTTGACGCCTCGCTTGGCGGCATTCACCAGGGCCGCAATCAATTCCTGGCCCATTTCATCCGGCGCCAGGATGAAGCTGCATAATTCGATCTGTTGCACGGCACCTTCGATCAATGCAAGGAGCGCTGTCTTTGAGACCGTACCATTCTCGTGAAAAACAATCGCCCGGTTACTACTGGCAGGCTGCAGGTCCATCGCTGCAAGCAAGCCTGTGGCCCAGACGGGCTCCGGAACAACATCAGGGCAGGATAACGGAAGGGACTTGCGCACAGGACGTGGAAATTTCCGTGTTCCAAACAGCAAGAATATCGGGATGCCCACATAGGGAAACAGTCCAATGACCATTATCCAGGCGACGGCTGAAGCGGGGGGTCGTCGTTGCTGGCCAATCCGGGTCAGCAGCAGATAGATCAACAAACCACCAAACACCAGAACGCCGTGCTCCAGCGCCAGGACCGAATAGGGAAAATCGTGACTGAACAAAGAAGCCCACTGCATTTGCAAAAACCTCACTCGGATTTGTTCAGATCATTTT
>JAGWPH010000039.1 GCA_028870615.1 Betaproteobacteria bacterium | reverse complement strand
TTCGCGGGACCAGGACAATTGCTGCTGCACACCGGCACGATGCAGGGTGGCGGCCACGGCAAGCACCATTTCCTCGAGATCGATGGGTTTTTTGAGGTAATCAGCCGCTCCCAGTTTCATGGCACGCACCGCATCGGCGATTTCCCCAAAGGCCGTCATCACGATGACTGGCGTGGGGCGATCGTCGCGCCCTCGCATCAACTGGGTCAATTGCTCCAGGCCATCACCGTCCGGCAGACGCAAGTCGAGCAGCACCAGATCGGGGGTGTGCTGAGCGGCATACGCTGTTCCTTCGGCAAGCGTCGTGGTCAGGGTACAGGCATAGCCGGCTTTCTCCAGGCGTTTGACTACCGCCCGGGCAAACAGGACTTCGTCTTCGATGATCAGAATATGCGTTGTGCTCATAACAGGGGTAACCATAGCAAAGCTTTTGTGCCGCCTTCAGGGCGGATCTCAAACTGTACACCGCCTCCGTGAATTTCGAACACCTTGAGGGCAAAGGGAATGCCAAGCCCCGTGCCGGTGCGTTTGGTGGTGGGGCCGGGAGCCAGCTTTCCGGTTTCAGGAGCATAACTAATCCCTGGGCCTTCGTCGCACAAGGTGAGGGTGATGCGGGAAGATTCGGATTGCAGCGTCAGGGTCACCATGCCACCATGAGGTGAAGCTTCGATACTGTTGACCAACAGGCCATGCAACGCTTGTTCCACCAATTCCGGGTCAATCGATGCCGACAGTGGCGTGACCGGATCCTGTAACACCATGCGTACGTTGCGGTGGCGGGCGAACGGCTCCGTCATGGTCATCAGGTCGGTGATCAAGGGGACCAGCGCTGTGTTCTGGCGTTGGGCTTCAAGCGGGTGGAGGTAGGAGAGAAGGGACTCGGTCCACCTTTCCAGGCGATCGCAACTGTCCATGATGCCCTGTAGCCCTTCGCGCATTTCAGGTGCGAGCCGGGGGTCCTGAAGGACCTGGGCGGTGGCTCGGATGCTGGCCAAAGGGTTGCGGATATTGTGGGCCACGATGGGTACCAATGAGCCCAGGGTCGCCTGGCGTTCCGCGCTGACCAAAGCTTTCCGGCTCTGGGCCAGATCATTGGCCATTTGGTTGATGGCATCGGCCAGGGTGACCAGTTCCAGGGCGCCCTGCCGCGGCACCGGGTGGGCCAGTTCGCCTGCCGCCAGCACCCGGGTGGACTGCAACACCTGCGACAGGGGTTGCAGAAAATGGGTGCGCAGGAAGCGTTGGGTCAGCAGCCACAAGCCCACGGCCAGCAGGATGGGAACAACCAGGAGCAGCGGGGTGTAGCGGGCGAGCGATGAGAGCTTTTGCTGGAGGGTGTCCTGTTGTTGCACCAGAAGATGGTCAATCTGGCCGAACGCCGTTTCATAGGCGCGGATGCCCCCGGATTCCAGGTCCACATCCAGGACCCGTTGCAGCAGATGCTCGTCGGAAGGAACGGGTCCGAATGCGACCAGGTCTGTACGCTGATAGATTTCCCGGTAGGAACGCTTCAGTTCGGTGACCGCGCTGGCCTCGTCTCCTGGCCGAGCGCTCTGTGTCAGGCGCTTGAGACTGTCCTCAATCTGCTGTCCAAACGCACGGTATTGGGATTGGGCTTGGGGGTCATCCAGGAAAGCGGCATCGAACACCTCCTTCATCTGCCGGTAGAGTGTGCCGCGCATGGCGTCTACCTCGTGCAACATGGATTGCAGGCGCAAGGATTCCTGGGTGGTGGTCTGCCATAGATATAGCCCGCCTGCTCCCGCGACGCTGGTACAAAAGACCAGCGCCAGGTAGATGGCAGAATAACGCAACGTAATCTGCTGGAGAGAGCGGGGAAGGTCCATGGAATGGGGTAGTCTATCATCAGTAGCTGCTTGTGTTAGAATGCGCCGTTTAGGCGGGCCGTGTCGGCCCTCGATAGTCCACTTCGGTTCAATGCCATGGTAGAAGCAACCCTCAAGCAATTTGCACCTTACGTCCCCAAAAAAGGGGAGGCGTATATGAATAAAAAGCAACTGGATCATTTCCGCCGGTTGCTGGAAGGCTGGAAATCCGAGCTCGGTGAGGACATTGATCGTACAGTCCATACCATGCAGGATGAAGCCACGGTGTTTGCCGATCCCAATGATCGCGCCAGCCAGGAATCGGATATGGCGCTTGAATTGCGTAATCGCGATCGGGAACGCAAACTGATCAAAAAAATTGACGAGACCATTGCCAAGATCAGCGCAGGCGAATATGGCTACTGCAACAGCTGCGGAGTGGAAATCGGGCTCAATCGGTTGCAGGCCCGTCCTACGGCGAGCCTATGCATTGACTGCAAACAGTTGGAAGAAATGCGCGAGCGGCAGGTGGCCAAGTAAGACGCGGGCTGCCCCGGCGTTGCTCATAAAAAACCACATCCATCCGATGTGGTTTTTTTATGGGCGCAGCAGCCCCCATTGCGTTTCCCAATCTGCCAGGGGAGAGCGTTTGAAGCCGCTCTTGGCAAACTGTTCCCAGCGCCCGATGACGTAGCACAACAGGGCATTGGCGTATGTGCTGGTCGGGGTGTCGGAAGGAAGTTCGGCGCCGCTTGCCGCGATACGCAGGCTTTGGCGCAGGGTGGCTTCCAGGCGGTCATGGACCTGGTTGATGCGTGCTTGCAGACGTTCGTTTTCATGGACCAGGGCGTCTCCGATCAGGACCCGGGTCATGCCTGGATTTTTGTCGGCAAAGGCGAGCAACAGGGCCAGGGTTGATTCCACCTGATCCAGCCCAAGCGGTTTTTCGGCGAGAATCCGGTTGATGCGGCTGAACAGGGTTTCTTCGATAAACGCGATCAAACCCTCAAACATCTGGGCTTTGCTGGCAAAGTGGCGATACAGGGCCGCCTCGGACAAATTAAGGCGATGCGCCAGATTTGCCGTGGTGATTTTCTCCGCCTGAGGCTGTTCCAACATGGCCGCCAGGGTTTGCAGAATTTTGTTGCGCCGCTCGCCGGGTTTCGTGGTCATGCTTTCGCTCCTTGGCATTGTTCTTTTGATGGCCACTAACAGCAGATGGTACACCACACTGTCCGGGACAGGCATCCGGCCATGCTAGAATGGCCGCATTTGATTCACGCT
>JAGWPH010000038.1 GCA_028870615.1 Betaproteobacteria bacterium | reverse complement strand
AAGCCGTTGGGGCTGCGCAGAATGCCGCTGTATTCACCCGGTTTCAATTTGCTTGCTGCATTGGCAAACAGGGAAGGCAGACGGGCCGCCGGTCGCCAGCCTAAATTGCCGCCTTTCAAGGCATCGGGAGCCTCAGAGAAGGTTGCTGCGACTTCCGCAAATTCCATGCCCTTGTTCAACTTGTCGAAGGCTTCCTGAATTTTTTTCTGGCGTTGGGCCACGCGTTCAGGTGAAGCGTTTTCCGGGACGCTAATCAGGATATGAGCCAGATCAAACTCATCCTGAGCCGAACCACCGCGGGCATTTTCTTCCTGAATCTGGGCATCAATTTCACTGTCCGACACATTGATCCGATTTTCCACTTCGCGTTCGCGCAGGTGCACCAGGATGATTTCGTTGCGGATTTCTTCGCGAAACTTGCTCCAGGTCACGCCTTCCTTTTCCACGGCAACCCGAAAGGCAGCCAGAGGCAGCTTGTTTTCTTCGGCAATTCGTCCGATGGCCTGATCGAGCTGGGTATCATCCACTTTAATTCCCGCATCCTTGGCGTACTGGAGTTGAACGGCGTCCATGATCATTTTTTCCAGCACCTGACGCATCAGGATATGCCGTTCTGGCAGGGTGATGTTTTGCCGGGTCAACTGGGTCGCTATCATGTTGGTGCGGTCATTAAGCTCGGAAAAGGTGATAACGCTGGTGTTGACCACCGCAACGATGCGGTCCACCACCGGCAGGGTGGCCTCTTCCAGAGGGGGCGTAACGCCGGACTTGTTGGCCTCCTGTGCGGGGCGTACCAGCAGGTTCTCAGCCGCCTGCGTCCATGGGGCCAGCCAGAGGACTGCCAGGATCAGGCCGATCAGAATTCGCTTCATGGAATAATCTCGTTAGTTTTGATATAACCGGGGATATTTCGGCGCAACGCCTCTAGGGGGTTCTGCCCCAGGCCCAGTCCGCCCAGTTCCAGTTGTACGTAAAAAGCGCTGTTGGTTTGAACAGAGGTGACAGCAAAGCGCGTGGTAATGACCCGCAGGGCCCAGCATCCTTGATTATACTCAAGGCCCATCAAGCCTTCCACTACTTGATTGTCCAGAGTGGAATAGGCCACCCGTCCCAGAAATGACAGCTGGCTGGACAGCGGCCATTCGCTGGAGATGTCCCATTGTTTGACGGCGGTCAGTATGTTGATAGGCGTGGTGGCCCCGGGAACGAAGGTGGAGGTGGTAGTGGGCGTGGTCAGAATCGTCGGGACGCCGGGGATGGGCGTATCGATACGGTAGCTCAGATTGAAGACTTTGCCCGGGGCCGCCGTGTAGGTGGTGCTGGCCATCATCTGCTGAGTGTGCAGGTCATGGGCGTCGAAATTGAAGTAACTGTCCAGTTTCCAGCGCTGGGTCACACTGGCGGCGAGGGAGATCAGGACGTCGGACGTCTGGGCGGGGGCCGGCAGCTGCCCCGGCAGCAGGACGGCATTAGGCGTGAAATAAAAGCGCTGACCGATCGTGCCGTTGATGATCTCCTGGCCTGAGTTGGGGTCGAGGATTCGGCTGGTAACGGCGGCAGTGACCTGGTTGGCGTTGTTGATGCGGTCGATTCCGTCATACTGGTTTTCCGTGAAGATGGTGGAACGATTGAAGTCGGCCAGGGCTGTATCAAACACCGGCAATTGAGACTGGTCCCGATAGGGAATGTAGACATAATAGAGTCGAGGCTCCAGGGTCTGCATTACCGACTTGTCAAATAGCGAGGTCTCGCGATCAAACAGCAGGCCGCTGTCCACGCTGGTGATAGGCAAGGCACGGGTATAGTGACTGTTGGGCTCGGTGTTGAATTCGCCCAGTTGATATTCGGTGAAGTTGAGGCCGGTTTTGAACGTCACGAAGCTGTAGCTGTTGCGCCAGGGAAGGGTCAGGGTAGGGTAGAGTACTGCCCGGTTGCCACTGTCTATGGACTGGTAATTGGAGTTGTAGGTGATACCGTTCACCATTACATTGCCTGGCGTCACGTTGGGCCCGGGACTACGGAATGACGAGTATTGCGAAGAAAAATCCAGGTTGAGGCCGTTCCAGTTGTCCTGGGACCAATGGGCGTTGATTTGGGGTTCGATGCGGAATTGCGGGATGGCGCCTACCAGGGTCTGATACGACACGGAGTGCGCAGAAATGTCCCAGCCGGGTAACCCGCTATAGCTCAGGTTGAAATCCCGCGGCAGATACGCCAGCCCCGGCGGACCCAGCAAGGTGCTGAGATCAACCAGGTAATTGGGATCCGAGGCCGCTTGCACGTTTGCCGAAAAATTGAGGCCGGGAAGGATTTGCTGATTGTGGGTCCATTGACCGTACCAGCGATCGGTGCCCAGGACGATGTCTCGCTGCATGTATTCGGTACTGAGGGTGCCGCTCAGCGTGGGTTCCAGATAGCGAAACTCGTTGCCCAGTTGCAGACCGCGAGTACTCATGGTGCGTGGAGTGACCGTGTCGTCCATGTTGGGGGCGATATTGAAATAATAGGGCACTGCAATGTCCTGCCCGGTGGTGGCCGTGACCCCATAGGTGGGGGCCAGCACACCGGATTTGCGATTGTTGTCGAGCGGGAAGGACAGGCTCGGCGCATACACGATGGGCACGTCGAAGAAATTAACGGTACCGTCCTTGCTGGTCCCCTCTTGCTTGGTATGGTCCAGATCCACCTGCCCGGAGCGGATATACCAGTCATTGCGCCCCAGCGGGCAGGTGGTGTATTCGGTGTTGAGCAGGCGTTCTTTGTCATCGGCCACGAATTCCAGCCAGGTGGCATCACCACGCGCTGTCCAGGGGCGCTTGTCATTGCCGAGGTAACTGAAGGTGGGGGATTCCATGTAGCCGAGATGGGTATCGAGATCGTACACGGCGTGGGGCCCTTCCAGGATCAGGGCGTTGTTGCGTACCATGCGTATGTTGCCGCTGGCTTCTACTGTCTGGGTGGGTTGCTGGTAGTGGATATGGTCCGCCGTGATCACAATCCCTTGACGCCGCACCTCGGCGTGACCATCGGCATCCATTTCTACATCGGTTTGGCTGGTGATGCTGTCGGCGCGAATGAAAACCACCCGATCATTGCTCCCCGCAGCTCCCGGAATCGCGATATCAAAGCTGGGTGCCGATTTTAGTGTGGGGCCTGGACGTTGCTGTTCCTCCGCGGCCACGGTTTGGGCGAGCATTGCCAAAACCAGAGTCAAGGCGCAGAGAGGCTTCGGGTGCATCAGCAGGGGTCAGCGCAATAATTTTGGTAAAATCGCATAAATTCAGGCAATAAGCAATTCCCACGACACGCTGGAGCTTACTCTTTGCACCGCCTCAATGCCTTGCACGCCTGGGTCAACGAAACCCACCCGGCCCCTTTCAGTGCCCTGACCCCGGCCTCCTCCGACGCCAGTTTCCGGCGCTACTTTCGCCTGACACGCGGCGCGGAGACCTTCATCGTGATGGACGCCCCGCCGGACAGGGAAGACTGCCATCCTTTCATGGCGGTGGCGGCACTGTTTGCCGGAGCGGGCATGCATGTGCCGCGGATCTTGCGGGCCGATGCGGCACAGGGATTTTTGCTGCTGACCGATCTGGGGCACACCACTTACCTCGAGGCGCTGGCGGCGCCCGGGGCCACTGACGCCATGGCACAGCAGTTGTACCGCGACGCATTGTCTGCTCTGGTGACCTTGCAGCGCGCCAGTCGTCCCGGCTGTCTGCCGGAATACGATGAAGCGCTGTTGCGTCGTGAGGTGGCGCTTTTCCCGGAATGGTATGTGGGGCGCCATTTGGGGCAGCAGCTTGACACTGCCGAGCAGAAGGCCTTTGAGCAGAGTGTCAACGCCCTTATTGCCAACGCGCTTGCCCAGCCCAAAGTGTTTGTGCATCGCGACTACCATTCGCGCAACCTCATGGTGTGCCATCCCAATCCCGGAATACTGGATTTTCAGGATGCAGTATATGGGCCTATCACTTACGACGCCGTATCGTTACTCAAGGATGCCTATGTGCGCCAGGAAGAAGCACGAAGGCTGGACTGGCTGGTGCGCTATTGGGAGCAGGCCCGTGCCGCCCAATTGCCGGTAGCCGCCGATTTTGGTGAGTACTATCGTGATTTTGAATGGATGGGCGTGCAGCGTCATTTGAAAGTGCTGGGGATTTTTGCCCGCCTTCATCACCGCGATGGCAAGTCGGGCTACCTGCGGGACCTGCCGCGCGTGTTGCAGTATGTGCTGGAAACCTGTGTGCGTTATCGCGAATTGCGCCCACTGGCCCATATGCTGCACCGGATCAGTGGCCAGGACACGGCAGTGGGGTTGACGTT
>JAGWPH010000037.1 GCA_028870615.1 Betaproteobacteria bacterium | reverse complement strand
TGATTCTGCTCAAAGACCTGATGGACGCCAGCCTGACGCGCTATGGCCTGCAAGCCCTGGGCGTATTGGGAACCGTTCCCGGGCGCGCACTGGAACACCTGCAACTGCAGCACCCCCTTTATGCACGTCCCTCTCCAATCATCTGCGGAGAACATGTCACGGTGGAAACCGGCACCGGGCTGGTTCATACGGCGCCTGCTCATGGCGTGGAGGATTACGCCGTGGGGCTACGCTACCATCTCACGGTGGACAATCCGGTCGGCGATGACGGCCTTTTCATGGCTTCAGTGCCTTTGGTCGGCGGACTGGGTGTCTGGAAAGCGAATCCCATACTCATTGACGCGTTAAAATCCAACCATCTGCTGTTGAACGCCGCGCCGTTGACCCACAGCTATCCGCATTGCTGGCGCCACAAGTCCCCCATCATTTTCAGGGCCACGCCACAGTGGTTCATTGTCATGGACCAGCCTTCCAAACAGGGCCCCTCACTACGCGACAGCGCTCGTCAGGCCGTGGCTGATACGCGTTTCTATCCCGCCTGGGGACGTGCGCGCCTCTCGTCCATGATCGAAAGCCGGCCAGACTGGTGCGTATCGCGCCAACGGGCGTGGGGTGTTCCCATTCCCTTTTTCATCCACCGCAAGTCGGGCGAATTGCACCCACGTACCGAGGCCCTGATTGAACTGGTGGCACAAAAAATCGAAAAGGCCGGGATCGAAGCCTGGTTTGCGCTTGACGCCACCGAACTGCTGGGTCATGAAGCAGACGACTATCGCAAATTGACGGACACACTGGATGTGTGGTTTGACTCCGGTACAACCCATGCCTCGGTACTGCGTCGTCGCCCCGAACTCCAGTTTCCTGCGGACCTCTATCTGGAAGGTTCTGATCAGCATCGCGGCTGGTTTCAATCTTCCCTGCTCACCAGTTGCGCCCTGAATGGCCACGCGCCCTACCGCGCCCTGCTGACCCATGGTTTTGTGGTGGATGGCCAGAATCGCAAAATGAGCAAATCTCTGGGCAACGTCGTGCTGCCCCAAAAAGTGATGGATACCCTGGGCGCTGACAACCTGCGGCTCTGGGTTGCCTGTACGGACTATTCCGGTGAACTTAATCTGTCCGACGAAATTCTCAAGCGCGTGGTGGAGGCGTACCGCCGGATTCGCAATACGCTGCGCTTTCTGCTGGCCAATCTGGCCGATTTTGATCCCGTTCGGGATGCCCTGCCCCCCGGACAATGGCTGGACATCGACCGCTATGCCGTTGCGCTGACACGCCAGTTTCAGCAACAGGCCCTGGAAGACTACGAACGTTACGAATTTCATCTGGTGGCCCAGCGCCTTCAAACCTTTTGTTCGGAAGATCTGGGAGGCTTCTATCTCGACATCCTCAAGGATCGTCTGTATACCACCGCTGCCCACTCGACAGCCCGGCGCGCCGCACAAAATGCCCTATGGCATATCACCCACAGCTTCGTGCGGCTGATGGCCCCCATTTTGACGTTCACCGGCGAAGAGGTCTGGGCCACATTGCAAGGCACCACCCCGGATGTAGCGGAAACACTCTTCTTCCAGACCTGGCATGTTTTGCCAGAAATTTCCGGTGAAACAGAACGGGTGGCTTCGTGGAATGGGCTGCGCCTGTTGCGCAGCCATGTCCAAAAGCGACTGGAGGAATTGCGCATGGCCGGAGATGTGGGATCCTCCCTGGCTGGCGAAGTCACCCTGTATGCCACGGGCAACACCCTGGCATGGTTACGTCAGTTTGGGGATGATCTGCGTTTTGTATTCATCACTTCCAAAGCCGTCACCATTGACAGCAGCCAGATGGCGATCCCTCCCAAAGCCCAATCGCTGACCTTGCCGCTTCCCGGCAATTCAGACCCTGTCGTGATCGGTCTTTATGTGGAGGCCACAAAACACGCCAAATGCGAACGGTGCTGGCATTATCGCAGTGACGTCAACCAACAGCCCCGGTTTCCCGGGCTCTGCGGTCGTTGCATCGCCAATCTCTCCGGATCGAGCGAAACGCGTCACTATGCGTAATTTCAGCCAATGGGCAGGATTGGCTCTGGGAGTGGCTCTGGCCGATCAGATCAGCAAACGCTGGATCATGGATTGGATGGGGTCAGACCCCATTCGCCGTATCAACCCTTATTTTGACCTGGTGCTGGCCTACAATCAGGGCGCTGCCTTCAGTTTCCTCGCCAACGCCAATGGCTGGCAACGTTATTTCTTCAGCTTCATTGCCTTGGCAGCCCTCCTGTTCATGGGTATCCTGATCCATCGCCACCCTGAAAATCGCCGTTTTTGCCTCGGCCTCAGCTTGATCATGGGAGGGGCCCTCGGCAATCTGATTGACCGAGCGCTGGTTGGAACGGTGACCGATTTCATTCAATGGCATGTGGGCAGTCATTACTGGCCCGCGTTTAACCTGGCAGACTCGGCCATCACCATCGGTGTCGCCATTCTGCTGTGGGACGGACTGAAAACAAGCAAATGACTGACTGGAACAAACTGATCCAAGCCAAAATTGCCGTGACCCGAAGGGAGATGAAACCCGGGCGCGTCAACGCCAATGTGCGTATTCCACGGGGTCAAACCGAAGTTCGTGATTTTCCGATTCTGGATCTGGGCATCCAGCCCCATATTTCTCCGGACCATTGGCGCCTCCGGGTATTCGGCCTGGTACAGCTTGAGCAGGATCTGGATTGGGCCACCTTTCAGAGGCTACCCCAGACCACGTCAATATCCGATTTTCATTGTGTGACCCGCTGGTCGCAGTTGGACATGGCATGGCGTGGCGTCCTCGCGCGTGACTTGCTTGCTCTGGCCAGCCCGCTGGAGACAGCCCAGTTTGTCACGCTCCATGGCTATGATGACTACACGACCAATTTACCTTTGATGGCCCTTCTGGATGACGACGTCATTGTTGCGCACAGCTGGTCAGGTCACCCGATTCCGCGCGAGCATGGCGGTCCGGTACGAATCATCGTACCGAAACGATATGCCTGGAAGGGCGCCAAGTGGCTTAAAGCGATTGAACTGCACGAACGGGACCGTCCCGGTTTTTGGGAGGTGCGTGGATACCACAATGAGGGCGACCCGTGGAAGGAAGAACGCTTCGGTTGGCCGGGTGGGGATGCGCTGTAATGTCCCTGCCCCGCCCCCCCATCCCCCTTATCCTGGCCAACCCCCGGGGGTTTTGTGCAGGGGTGGATCGTGCCATCGAAATTGTTGAGCGCGCCCTGGAGCGGCACGGCGCGCCCATTTTCGTGCGGCATGAAGTGGTCCACAACCGCTTTGTCGTCGATAACCTCAAAAGCAAGGGGGCTGTTTTCATCGAGCACCTGAGTGAAGTTCCCACCGGTGCCACCGTCATTTTCAGCGCCCATGGCGTTTCATTGGCAGTCCGGGCAGAAGCCGATGCGCGCGGACTGCATGTGTTTGACGCGACCTGCCCCCTGGTCACCAAAGTCCATACCGAAGTGGCGCGCCTGCACGCAGCGGGTCGTGAAATTGTCATGATCGGACACCGCGGCCACCCGGAGGTGGAAGGGACGCTGGGACAGGCGCGTGACCGCATTTACCTGGTCGAAACCCCCGAGGATGTGGCCAACCTGGCCATCGAGCATCCGGGCCAGCTGTCCTATGTCACTCAGACCACCCTGTCGGTAGACGATGCCCAGCGCGTGATACAAGCATTGCGCTTGCGGTTTCCAGCCATTCAAGGACCGCGAAAAGACGATATCTGTTATGCCACTCAAAATCGCCAGGATGCCGTTAAGGCCTTATCAACCCAGGCCGACCTGGTCATCGTTGTAGGTTCTCCCACCAGTTCCAACTCCAATCGTTTACGCGAAGTGGCAGCTCACCGGGGCATTGACGCCTATATGGTGGATCGGGCCGCCGATCTCCAGCCGGAATGGTTGGTTGGAAAAACCCGGATTGGCGTCACGGCAGGGGCCTCAGCCCCGGAAGTGCTTGTGAACGAAGTGGTCGAACGCCTTCAGGCGCTGGGGGCAGGGGCAGTCCATGAACTGAAGGGAACACCGGAAAATGTCGTATTCCCCTTGCCCAAGGCGTTAGGTAATTGAAATTTTGCGTCAATCCGGGCTATATTAGGGGATCATAGGCCTCAACCAACGGAAATTTTGCCTCCTCCCATGGAAACCCTGACACCGGATCGTTCCCATATTGCTGAACTGCTACGTCAGCACGACATCATTCCAACGCACCAGCGACTGGTTATCGCCAAGGCCCTCTTTTCGCGACGACAGCACCTTTCCGCAGATCAGCTGTTGGCTCTGGTCAATCAGGAACATGCAGAAGTTTCCAAGGCAACAATCTACAACACGCTTAATTTGTTAGAAAAAAAGGGGCTGGTCCGGGAAGTGATCATCGACCCTGAGCGCGTGTTCTACGACACATACACGATCCCGCACCATCATTTCTTCGACGTGGATTCCGGCATGTTGATGGATATCGAATCCGAAGAATTGCGCGTGGAAGGACTGCCCAATCTCCCTCCGGGAATGATTCAGGAAGGGGTGGATATCGTCGTACGTATCCGGCACCAATAAAAAAACACTTCAAAATTCATGTCGTATCCTCCCGTCCTCCTCATTGGTGGCAGTGGGTTTGTAGGCCGTTCTGTCACGACACGACTGGTGGAGCGCGGATATCCTGTCATCATTCCCACGCGCCTTCTTCCCCGCCCGCACCAGAACTCACGGACACCGCAAATTCAATGGGTGGAGGGCTCCGTACATGAACCGCAATTCCTGGAATCCTTATGCCACCAGATTGGGCCTGCGGGGACGGTCATCAATCTGGTGGGGCTGCTCCATGACAAACCTGCAAAGCCTTATGGGTTACAGTTCAAGGCAGCGCACGTGGATCTGGTACAAATGATCCTGGACAGCATGAAGGCTCGGGGAGTACGTCGTATTCTGCATATGAGTGCTTTGGGCGCAGACCGTACCGGCCCTTCCATGTACCAGCGCAGTAAAGGAGAAGGCGAACAGCGCGTCCGCACCAGCAATCTGGACTGGACCATTTTCCGTCCTTCGGTCATTTTTGGAGCACACGATAATTTCATCAATCTGTTTTCAAAACTTGCCCGGCGCTTTCCTGTCCTGCCACTCACCTGTGCCACGGCCCGATTTCAGCCCGTCAGCGTGGAGAATGTGGCTGAGGCTTTGGTGCGCTCCCTTGCCATGCCGCAGACCCTAGGTCAAAGCTACGACCTGGCCGGCCCCGAGATCCTGACGCTGGCCGAGCTGGTGCAATTTGCGGCTCGGCGCACCGGGCATACCCGCCTCATCGTATCCCTTCCTGCATGGTTAGGGACGCTGCAGGCCCTGATGTTTGAAGCCCTGCCCGGCCCCATGCTGATGTCGCGAGACAATCTTGCATCAATGCGCCTGGATAATGTCCTGCCTCCAGGTGCTCCGCTCACACTTGGTACCGTTTTCGGCATTCAACCTGAAACTCTCGACAGCCTGCTGAAATGAATCGCAACCCGCCATCTCCCCGGATCGCCCTCGTCACCGGAGCAGCCAAGCGACTGGGGAAATGCATGGCCCTGGCACTGGCCGAAGCAGGTTGGGATATTGTTGTCCATTATCACCGGTCGGAGTCCGAGGCACAGGCAACGGTGACTCAAATCAGGGAAATGGGTTGTTCTGCATTGGCCCTCCAGGCCGATCTGGCTTCACCCACCGAGGCAAGTGCCTTGATTCCAGCCTGTATCGAGCGCATGGGGCTGCCTCATTGCCTGATCAACAATGCCTCCCTTTTTGAATTCGACGACGGGCAAAGCATTCGTCCCGAGATGCTGGAACGTCATATGGCGATCAACTTGAGCGCTCCGCTGGTGCTGTCACGCCAGCTGTATGAAGCGCATCGTCAGCAAGACCTGAGCAACCCAGCACGGGAGTGCACTCCCGGAGTCATCATCAATCTGTTGGACCAGAAACTCATCAACCTCAACCCGGATTTTTTATCCTATACGCTTTCGAAAGCCGCTTTGGAAACCGCAACCCGGTTGCTGGCACAATGCTATGCGCCGGTGTTGCGCATGGTTGGTCTGGCTCCCGGAATTACGCTGCCCTCCGGCTCCCAGTCCGAAATGGACTTTGCCCTGGCACACCACAACACCCCACTCGGGCACGCTTCGTTCCCGGAAGATATCGCCCAGGCTGCCGTCTATCTGGCCTCAGCGCACGCCATTACCGGGACCACACTGTACGTGGACGGCGGCCAGCACCTGCGGTCCTCCTCAAGGGATATCATGTTCAAGCCCTGACGCAGCGCATCCATTCCGGTATAATTCCCGGTCCCCGGGGCTGATGTAGCTCAGTTGGTAGAGCAACTGATTCGTAATCAGTAGGTCGGAGGTTCGACTCCTCTCATCAGCACCACCTCGTTTTGGTGCATTCCGGAGGGCGCATTCCGGAGACATGGTTTACAGTTTATTCCGGAGACATGGTTAACACTTTACACCCGAACGGATTCTCCCCGGGTTCCACCCGGCAGGAATTCAGGTCGAAGTAACCCAGGTCGTAGTCCATGAAACCGACGGACCAGACCCCATCCCCTACTTCCTTGACGCCTACCTTCTGTCCAGCAAACACAAGACTCAAGCTGACTTTCTTTCGTTTCAGGCAGATACGCCCACAACGGGTCACAATCACCGACTGGTCATGGAAGGGGTAATCCACCTCAGGTAATCCCCGGTATTCCCTGCCGAGGGCTTGTAGAGATCGCCTGGCCGTTGCATTGCCAACGCCTGGTGTGGCCTCTCATAGTTGTATTCCTGCTGGAAACGATCAAATTTCTCCTGCTGCTGCAACAGGTTGCCTCCCGGCGGTTTTGTGGTGGCCTTTTTGAGGGTCAGATGCATGCGTTCGTGCCGGCCATTTTGCTCGGGATGCCCCGGGGCAATGCGCTCGATTGCAATGCCCAGGCGCAGCCACCATACGGAGAGCTTGCTCAGGCCATGCAGGGCCTGTGGAGACGCGAAGGGCACCCCATTGTCGGAACGGATGCGATCAGGCAGCCCGTA
>JAGWPH010000036.1 GCA_028870615.1 Betaproteobacteria bacterium | reverse complement strand
TGGCCAATCTGCACGATGTCGTCATCATTCTGGGGTTCTTTGCGTTTTTCCAGTGGGAATTTTCCCTGTCCGTGCTGGCTGCCGTGCTGGCAATTTTGGGATATTCGGTTAACGAATCCGTGGTGGTGTTTGACCGGGTGCGAGAGAACTTTCGCAAGATGCGTGGGGTATCCGTGGCGCGCGTCATCGACAACGCCATTACCCGGACCATGAGCCGCACCATTATTACCCACGGGTGTACGCAGTTAATGGTGACCTCCATGTTGTTTTTTGGTGGCGAAGCGTTGCACTATTTTGCCCTGGCATTGACCATTGGCATTATTTTTGGGATCTACTCTTCGGTGCTGGTAGCCAGTCCCATTGCCATGTGGTTGGGTATGACACGCGACGATTTCGTGGCCACTGAAAAGAAGCCTACACCTGAAACGGAAGGCGCCTGAGCCGGGCCGGATCAGTGGAAATTCTCCAATATCTGGGGCATCTTGATGATCATCTGACGTTACTCAGCCAGCAGTACGGCTATGCATCTTATGCCATCCTGTTTTTAATAATTTTCAGTGAAACCGGCCTCGTCATCGCGCCTCTCCTGCCGGGGGATTCCCTCTTGTTTGTGGCCGGTGCGGTGGCAGCACTGGATAAGTCGCAGCATGCAACATTCAATATTACCGTGTTGATGATCACGTTGACCGTGGCTGCATTTCTAGGCAACCAGTTCAATTTTCATATTGGTCGTTGGCTGGGGCCCAAAGTTTTCCATTGGGAACGCTCCCGTCTATTCAATCCCCGCCATCTGGAACGAGCTCACGCATTTTACGAACGGCATGGCGGCAAGACCATCGTGATCTCCCGATTCCTGCCCATTATTCGGACTTATGCACCATTCGTGGCCGGGGTCGGGGATATGTCGCATTCACGGTTCGTGATGTTCAATGCGCTGGGTGCCGTGTTGTGGGTGGGGACACTGCTGCTGGCAGGTTATTTTTTCGGTGAAGTGCCGTTTATCAAGGGCAACCTGGGCGCCATGATCGGCGTAATCGTTGGGGTGACCCTGCTCCCCTTGGTGTGGGCGGGACTGCGGTCCCATTCCAGGGAAAAACCGTGACTATTTGTCGTCGCTGCTGATACTGCGCGCCAATGCTTCCGCAAGACCCGTATAAGTGGCCGGCTTGAGAGCCAGCAGGCGCTGTTTGTCCAGTGCCGGTAAGGGAAGCTCGCTGATAAATTTCTGGATCAGTTTTTGATCGATGACCTTGCCGCGCGTCAGATCCTTGAGGCGGTCGTAGGCGTTGACCAGTCCCGTTTTTCGCATCACCGTCTGGATGGGTTCAGCCAGAACCTCCCAGGCTTGTTCCAGATCATGTCGAATGCAGAGAGGGTCGGCTTCCAGCTTCTCCAATCCTTTCAGACAGGCGTCGTATCCCAGCAAACTGTGGCCCAGGGCTACGCCCATGTTGCGCAGTACGGTGGAATCCGTCAGGTCCCGTTGCCAACGCGAAATCGGCAGTTTTTCTGCAAGGTGGCCCAGTACGGCATTGGCCAGCCCAAGATTGCCTTCGGAGTTTTCAAAGTCGATCGGGTTGACTTTATGGGGCATGGTGGAAGAGCCCACTTCGCCTGCCTTCAGTTTTTGTCTGAAGTAGCCCAGTGAGATATATCCCCAGATGTCACGATCGAGGTCGATGAGAATCGTATTGGCCCGCGAGAAAGCATGCATCAATTCTGCAATGGCGTCGTGAGGTTCGATCTGGGTCGTGTAAGGATTGAATTCCAGTCCCTGTGCTTCAACGAAAGCCTTGGAAATTGCAAGCCAGTCCAGATCGGGGTAAGCCGAAAGATGGGCGTTGTAGTTGCCTACCGCACCGTTGAACTTGCCTAGCAGGGAGACGCTGGCAATGGCGCGTCGTTGACGCTTGAGGCGTGCCACGCCATTGGCCATTTCCTTGCCCAGTGTGGTGGGCGTGGCCGTTTGGCCATGGGTTCGCGCCAGCATCGGGACCGCAGCCAGATCATGGGCCAGGGTGGAGAGCTTGGCAATAATGGCATCCAGGGCGGGCAGCAGGACCTGGCTGCGGGCGCCGGAAAGCATCAGTCCATGGGCCAGGTTGTTGATGTCCTCCGAGGTGCAGCCAAAATGAATGAACTCGGCCACAGCAACAATTTCGGCATTATCCGACAATTTTTCGCGCAGCCAATATTCCAGCGCCTTGACATCATGGTTGGTGCGCACTTCGATGGCTTTAATCTGAGCCGCATCGGATTCTGAAAACTGGCTGACCAACTGATCCAGTTGGGCCAGGGTGTCCTGGGAAAACGGACGCACCTCGGTAATTCCCGGATGGATGGCGAGGGTCTTGAGCCATTCGATTTCCATCTGCGTACGGTAATGGATCAGGGCATATTCGCTGAAAAAAGGGCGCAGGACGTCCATACGGGCGCTGTAGCGGCCATCAAGCGGGGAAAGCGCTGTTAATGTGGATGGGGACATGTGCCAGGGGGCCCAGGAAACGAGGAGATGGGCCATTCTACCGTAATTTGGAGCTGCCATTCGGGCTACGGCGCTGATCATCGACGTGGGAGGTAATGTTATAATCAAAGACTTAAATCGCAACTTAATTGGATATCTACTCCTCATGAAACTTCTTGGTTCGGTCACCAGCCCTTTCGTTCGCAAAGTGCGTGTGGTTCTGTTGGAAAAGCGAATCGATTTTGAGTTTGTCACGGACTGTATGGTGGGGCCCAATCCGCTCATCGAGCAGTACAATCCCCTTGGTAAAGTCCCGGCACTGATCCTGGATGATGGTGTCTGTTTGTTTGATTCGCAGGTGATCACCGAATATCTCGATGCCATCAGCCCGGTGGCACACCTGATTCCTGAGCCCACCCGCGAACGAACGCTGGTCAAGCGCTGGGAAGCACTGGCAGACGGTGTTTTGGATGCCGGCGTGGCAATCGTGCTGGAGTCGCGGCGCCCGGAAAACGAACGCAGCCCAGCCTGGATAGTCCGTCAACGGGGTAAGCTGGAGCGCGGTTTGGCATTAATGTCGCGCGAGTTGGGGCAGCGTCAGTGGTGTACGGCAGATGCC
>JAGWPH010000035.1 GCA_028870615.1 Betaproteobacteria bacterium | reverse complement strand
TGGCAATGAAAAAAGTGGCCAGCACGTGGTGCCGTTGCAACACATCGGCAATGGTTTCGGCGGCCGCCATGGAGCCCGTATCCAGCGTAAGGTAGAGCGTTCCCTGGCAAGGGGTTGCAAGGGCGGAACCGGAGAGAAGGAGTGCTGCGAGAACAGACCGCTTCATCATCAGCGCGCGGCGTGACTCGCAAAGAAAATGCCGTGAGGCGACCGTCCCACGGGGATGGTCCGCGCCACCTTGAAGGTGGTCATGTCCATGACGGTGACCTGTCTTAACCAGCGTGAGGTAATCCACAGTTCCTTGCCATCAGCGGATAACTCCATGCAGTCGGGTCCGCCCGGGACGGCAAAGGTTTTTTCGATGGTCAGGGTTTGGGTGTCCACAATGGAAACAGTATCCTCGGCCCGGTTGGTGACTAAAACCCTGCGTCCATCGCCGAGGGGGGTGAAGTTATGGGTACCCCTGCCGGCATGAATATGCTTGACGATGGTGGCGGTTTTCCAGTCCACCACAGCCACCTCGTCCAGCCCCATGATGCCAACCAGCAGGTAGCGGTTGTCCGGCGTCATGATAACCCCCGCAGGAGCTTTGCCAATGGGGATAATCCATTTAACCTGCAGCGACTTGAGGTCAATGGCGGCCAGTTGGTCGCTGCCTTGCAAGGTCACAAATACCAGGCTGCTGTCCTGGTTGAAAGCAAGATGGCTTGGCATGGCCGGCAGGTCAAACCGTTTGACCAATAGAAAATCCTTTGCCTCGTACACATCCACGCGATCGAGCCGGAGCGAATTGGAGACAAACCAGCGCTTGTCCGGACTGAAAGCGATTTGGTAAGGATCGCTGATCCGGGGGATGCGGTTGATGATGTCCCCGGTGATTGGGTTGAGAAAGACCAGATCGTTGCTCACGGCATTGGCGACGATGAGTGCGCTGTTGTCCGGCAGGCTCATCAGGTGGTGCGGCTCACGCCCCACAAAAAACCGGTCGATGGGTTGATAGGTGCTGCGGTTGATGCGGGTGATGGTGCCATCGCCGGAATCGAGCACGATCACCACCTCGGCCTGGACAGCGGCGCTGTGAGCCAATAAAAATACTGCAATCCAGATCAAATGCCGGCGCATGGTTTAAAATCCCAGTTCAGCCCGCCATTTTATCATTTTTTTACAGGGTTCGGCCTTCATGAAATTCTGCTCAGACTGCGGCGCCCCGGTGGCGCTGCTTGTCCCCGAGGGCGACAACCTGCCGCGCCACGTTTGCTCCAAGTGCGCGGCCATTCATTATTCCAATCCCAAAGTGGTGGTGGGCTGTGTCCCCGAGTGGCAGGGGCAGGTTTTATTGTGCCGCCGGGCCATCGAGCCGCGCCTGGGGTATTGGACCATGCCTGCCGGATTCATGGAAAACGGCGAGACCGCCCGTGAGGGGGCCGCGCGCGAAACGCTCGAGGAGGCGCGGTCTCGGGTAGAAATCGCAGAATTGATTTCAATCATCAGTATTCCCAACATCAATCAGGTCCATCTGATGTTCCGCGGTCGCATGCTGGATGGTGGTCACGGGTCTACCTCAGAGAGCAGCGCTGTTCAGCTGTTTGACGAAGCCGACATCCCCTGGGACGCGCTGGCCTTTCGTACGGTGATTCACACCTTGCGCCATTATCTGGAGGACCGGAAGCGCGGCCTGCAGGGCTTGCACATCATTGATCTTGGGGCTTTGTCGTCGTGACGGATGACTGGACGCTGCAGATCGAGTCGCTCGATCATGAAGCCCATGGCATTGCGCGCCAGGAAGGCAAGGTGGTATTTGTGGAAGGGGCGTTGCCCGGCGAAACCGTGCGGGCCAGGATCACCCGCCGTAAAACCCAGTTTGATCAGGCCATGACGCTTGCGGTGCTGCACCCCGGCCCCAGTCGCGTGGTGCCGCGCTGCCAGCACTTTGGCGTGTGCGGCGGGTGCAATATGCAGCATGCCGATCCAGCCGCCCAGATCGCCTTCAAGCAGCGAATCCTGGAAGACAATCTGGCGCGCATCGGACGCGTCAAACCGGAAGCCTTGCTCCCAACCATTCAAGGACCGGCCTGGGGCTACCGCCAGCGGGCGCGATTGTCAGTGCGCCTGGTGGTCAAGAAGGGCGGGGTACTGGTGGGATTTCACGAAAAGGCTTCCAGTTTTGTAGCGGACATGTCCCGTTGCGAAATCCTTCCTCCTCATGTCTCAGCTTTGATCATCCCCCTGCGCACCCTGGTGATGGCCCTGTCGATTCGTGATCGCCTGCCACAGGTCGAAGTGGCAGTGGGCGAATTTGTGACAGTCCTGGTGTTTCGGGTGCTAGAGCCCCCAAGCCTCGAGGATGAGGCAAAAATTCGGGCCTTTGCCGAGCAGTGGCAGGTGCAGATCTGGTTTCAGCCCAAAGGCCCCGATTCGGTAAAGCCTTTTCACCCGCCGGAAGCTCCCGAACTGAGCTATACCCTGCCGGAATTTGGAGTGGTAATACCGTTTGGCCCCACGGAATTTACCCAGGTCAATACCGCAGTCAACCGGGTCCTGGTAGGGCGCGCCGTGCGCATGCTTGATCCACAACCGGGGGAGCGCGTCGCCGACCTGTTCTGCGGGCTTGGCAATTTCACTTTAGCCCTGGCACGTAGTGGCGCCCAGGTCACCGGGGTGGAGGGCAGTCTCCCCTTGGTGGAACGCGCCAAACAAAATGCAGCCCGCAACGGTCTGTCCGGCAATACCACCTTTCTTGTGTCCAACCTGTTTGCGGCTACGGAAGAGAGTCTTGCAGTGTTGGGACCCGTAGATAAACTATTGATTGACCCCCCCCGGGACGGCGCGGTGGAAGTCGTCAAATCACTGGGGCGGATGTCCCCGGAACGTATCGTGTATGTCTCGTGCAGCCCGGCCACCCTGGCCCGGGACGCACAGATCCTGGTACATCAACAGGGATACCGGTTGCGGGCCGCAGGGGTAGCGAACATGTTCCCCCATACGGCCCACGTGGAATCCATCGCCCTATTCGAGCGCGGATCAGGTTAGCGGCGTTCGCCGCCAAAGGCTCCCAGCAATTGCAGCAAGCTGATGAAGATATTGTAGATGCTCATGTACAGAGTGAGGGTGGCGGTGATGTAATTGGTTTCACCACCATGCACGATCTGGCTGACACTGAACAAAATCATCAGCGATGAAAACAGCATGAACCCGGCACAGAGCACCAGCTGCATCACGGGCAACTGCAGGAAAATATTGGCCACCACGGCAACCATCAGGACGATGGCGCCTATCATCAAAAAGTTGGCCATACCGCTGAAATTGCGTTTGGTTGAGCTGGCGATGCCGGCCAGGCTGAAAAACACCACGGCAGTTCCGCCAGCAGCCAACGAAATCAGCTGGGCCCCATTACGGAAGGCCAGGGTAAATTGCAGCAACGGTCCCAGCATGACGCCCAGGATAAAGGTGAGCAGCAACAGCAGGTAAACCCCGGTTGTGCTGTGTTTGTTGGCCTCGATGGCAAAAAATAACCCGTAGATGGCTCCCAGGAACAACAGGCTGGACAGGATCGGGCTGGCTGCCATGAAGGCAAAGCTCAGATTGATGCCAACCAGAGCACCAATTGCGGTGGGGATAAGGGACAGCCCCAGCAGCCAGTAGGTGTTGCGGAGCACACGGTGCTGTACCGTATCGATCGCACCAGTCTGGGTATAGGTGTTAAATTCTTGTGGCATATCAAGGAACTCCTCAATTAATAACCGCGCAATTGCGGCAACTGACGGGTGTAAGACTACGACAGGGACCACTAAGTTGCAAGTTGGGGGGTTGGGAGGGAATTTCAAGGGGGGGGTGCCGGGCGCTCAGGGCAGCACCGAAACCAATTGGTGTAAAATCACCCCTCGGAGACTTGGGTGAGTGGTTTAAACCAGCAGTCTTGAAAACTGCCGACGGGCGACCGTCCGTGAGTTCGAATCTCACAGTCTCCGCCAGATCAGCATCCGGGGCTCTTCCCCAGGCTCTCCGCTTGGCGGTGGAATGGTTGAATTTGCAAACTCTCCGATATTCGGTGCAAATTACCCCTTAAAGTGGGGCAGATTTCAGCGCAAAACAACACTCAGCCCAATATGTGTCGATAAGTTACGGTCCCATACGGCGAAAACGAACTGTGGAATTGGTACGGAAATGCTTAACATCTTGGTGAAGCAAGACTAATCAAAATAGTGCATTATAAAACAGTGTAGATTGTATATAAGTTCTGATCGGTGCTCGGCGGGTGATTGATCTGGGGAGCTCTTGATGGACACCTTGATTCGTTTTGTCCTGTTGACGGTTGACGGGCTGACTTATGCTTTGCCGCTGGAGGTGGTGGATCGCATCATCCGCATGGTCGAGATCGTACCCCTGCCAGGAGCGCCTTCAGTAGTTGAAGGCGTTGTCAATATCCAGGGTGAAATCGTTCCGATCGTAAGCATTCGCAAACGATTTGGCCTCGCCAATCGGCCATTGGAAGTATCTGACAGCCTGGTGGTGGCGCATACCCGCACCAGGCGTCTCGCCATCATTGCGGAATCTGTATTGGGGGTGGTGGAACGCTTGGCCGACGCTATTGTGAGCACCAGCAGTATCTTCCATGGTGTTCAACACCTTGATGGCGTACTCAGGACAAGCGATGGACTGGTTCTTATTCAGGACCTGGGCAAATTCTTTTCGTCAGAGGAAGAGCAGTCTCTAGATTTGGCGATGGAAAGGGAATGACCTATGCCAATCGGTATACCGATCACATTGTCAGACGCGCTGCTATCGCAACTGAGCGATTTCCTTGAATCGCATATTGGACTTCATTTTCCAAAAGAGCGTTGGCGCGACTTGGAGCGTGGCATTGCCGCTGCTTCTCGCGAATCGGGGCATTTGCAAACGGAGACCTTCGTCGATTGGCTTCTTTCTGCACCTTTGACGCGAACACAAATTGAGGGGCTTGCCAGCCATCTGACGGTGGGCGAGACATATTTTTTCCGCGAAAAACGAAGTCTTGAGATTTTCGAAGAGCAGATCTTGCCGGAACTGGTTCGCGCTCGTGGTGAAACCGAAAGGCATCTTCGCATCTGGAGCGCTGGTTGTTGCACCGGTGAGGAGCCCTATTCGATCGCCATGCTCCTGGACAGATTGATCCCTGATCTAAAGAAATGGAATGTAACTATCCTGGCAACGGATATCAACCCTCAGTTTTTGCGCAAAGCGGTACTGGGGGTCTATGGGGAATGGTCCTTCCGTAACATGCCCTCATGGCTCAAAGAGCAATATTTCAAGAGGCGGGAAAATGGGCGTTTCGAGATCCAGCCGCGGATTCGGAAGATGGTGACTTTTTCCTATCTCAACCTCGCCGAAGATGCTTACCCATCGCTCGTGAACAACACCAATGCGATGGATGTGATCTTCTGCCGTAATGTGCTGATGTATTTCTCC
>JAGWPH010000006.1 GCA_028870615.1 Betaproteobacteria bacterium | reverse complement strand
TGGCCCCCTACCGCGACGAGGATGGGGTTATCGTTACCGAAGCGCGCAGCTTTCCTTACGACACGCTGGTATTGGCCGTGGGCAGCCTTACCAACGATTTCGGGACCCCGGGGGTGGTGCAGAACGCGATTGCGTTGGAAGATTCCGAAGAGGCCGACCGTTTTCACCGGCGCCTGGTCAACGCTTTTTTGCGGGCCCACGCGCAATCTGCCCCATTGCGTCCCGAGCAGCTGCAGGTGGCTATCGTGGGGGCAGGCGCCACCGGCGTGGAGCTTGCCGCCGAGTTGCATAATGCCACCCGCGATCTGGTGTCGTACAACCTGGATCGGATTGACCCTGACAAACCGGTCAAGCTCCATCTCATCGAAGCTTCATCACGCATTCTGCCGGCATTGCCGGAACGGATTTCAAACGGCGCCCAGCGTATGCTGACGCAACTGCAAGTGGAAGTGCATACCAATGCGCGTGTGGCTGAAGTCCTGCCGCAGGTGGTCCGTCTTGCCACAGGTCAAATGATTCCGGCTGAATTGGTGGTGTGGGCGGCCGGGGTGAAAGCGCCCGAATTTTTGGTGCATCTGGGCCTTGAAACCAACGGCATCAACCAGGTGGTGGTCCAGCCCACCTTGCAGTCCACTCGCGATGACCGCATCTTTGCTATTGGAGACTGCGCTGCAGCCCCCTGGTTGGGGCATGAGGGCAAGTGGGTGCCGCCGCGTGCCCAGGCTGCCCATCAGCAATCCAGCCATCTGGTGCGTGAATTGGCGCGGCGTCTTGAGGGCAAACCCATGCGCCCGTTTCATTACCGCGATTTTGGTTCGTTGGTGTCGCTGGGTGAATACACGACGGTGGGTAATCTCATGGGCAACTTCGTTGGCGGCAACATGTGGGTGGAAGGCCTGTTTGCGCGCTGGATGTACGTCTCACTCTACAAGCTGCATCAGATGGCCCTGCATGGCTTCTGGAAAATGGCGCTCAATACCCTGGCGCGCTTCATCAGCCGGCGCACCGAACCCCACGTCAAACTCCACTAGGATATCGTTCCGGGTGGTATTGGTAAACCCAGGTTTCACTGAGTGCATGCCCGTCGCGCCGCAAAAATAGGCGCATTTCCACCGGGTCGTCTCCTTCGACCGCCAGATCGAATTGGGCACGCCAGTGGCCGGGTAGGCCGTTGGGCACGGCTTCGGTGAAGACTCCGGAAAACTGGCCACGCGAAGAAGTCAGCACGGCTTCCGGGGCGGCCCCGAGTGGCAGCAGTTCTAGCGGGCCCCCCTTGAATTCCACCACGAATTTTTCCACGCCGCGCGGACGCGGAGGGCCGGGTTGCCCACCGCGCCCCATTCGGGTGGCGACACAGCGGGCCTGTGCCGCGGGAAAGGGTTCATCGGCCAACCAGTGCAGGCGATAGCGCAGATGATGCCGGGAGCCTGCCGTGGCTTGGGCATGGGGCACCCACATGGCGACGATGTTGTCGTAAATCTCCTCTTTGGTCGGGATCTCGACAAGTTGCACCGATCCTTCCCCCCAATTGTCCAGGGGTTCGACCCATAGGCTGGGGCGACGCTCGTAGTGGACGCCATCCAGATACGCATCAAAACGGCGTTCTCGTTGCATGAGGCCAAAACCACGTGGGCCGTTGTCAAAAAAAGCTGAGGCGACAACGTGGTGGGGGTCGTTGAGAGGGCGCCAAAGATGTTCGCCGCTTCCGGTCCAGAGCGCGAGGCCGTCTGAGTCGTGTACTTCCGGTCGCCAGTCCACACCGGTGTCTTTGAGGGTTTTGGAAAACCAGTACATGGAGGTGATGGGGGCGATGCCGAACTGCGCGATATTCCGTCGCAAAAACAGTGTGGAATCCACCTCCATCACGACGCCGGTGCCGCGCGTCATGGCAAAGCGATACGCGCCGACAAGGCTTGGGCCGTCCAGCAAGGCATACACGATGACTGTGGCGGAACCGGCTTCCGAGGGGGCAAAGTAGAACCGGGTGAAATGAGGAAACTCTTCGGTTGTCCCCGGATAGGCCACATTGACGGCAATGCCGCGTGCCGACAGGCCGTATTGATATTGGTCGCCGATGGCCCGGAAGTAGGATGCGCCCAGGAAAGCGGCCCAGTCGTTGGTGTGCCAATCAAGCCGGCTTTGATCCCCAAGCCGGCTTTCTTGAATGCGAAAGCCGGCAAATCCCGCATGGGAGTTCAGCCGCTGTGCCGGGCTGTCCACCGGGATGTCAAAGAGGCGTTTGTCGAAAGCCAGTTCGCGTGCCGTGGTGCGGTGCTGATTCTGGTCCAGACGAAACATGCGCACCGGGGTCTGGAAGAAGCGTCCCGGATGGAAAAACGCAATGGGAAAGGCCCCGGGGCCATCGGCGAACAAGGCATCCTGCGGCTTGAACCGGATCTGTCCATGGGCGACCCAGTCGATCTGTTCGATGAGCGCGTGGTCCGGGTTGGGTACCGGTTGGTAGGGTCGTTGCGCAAGGCGTTGGGCCTGGGCAATCAAATCGTCGAAGGAAAAGTCATTGGGCGAACCCAAAGCCAGCCCCTCGGCTGCGACGGCCTCAGCCGAAAGCCCCAGGGTGGCTAGCGCCGTGCTGGCGGCCAGTGAAATCAGGAAGGCACGGCGATCGGGAGCGGGGGGGGGTGTCATGGCTTGGTGAGGGAGCGCTCTCCCATTTCTGGATTGGGTCGGGAGACCAGGCTATGTTCGATAGCCTTGAGTTCCTGGATTTTGCTGTTGAGAAGATCGGATCGGACCTGGGCATCGCGCAACTGCTGATTTAACTGATCAAGCTTGTCTTCAAGCGTCGCGCGATCCTTAAGTTCGCGACTGACCCAGGCTGTGAGTGGCGCCAAGGCTTCCGCATCAGCCGGTGGCGTACGTGGCATGGTTTCCAGAAGCCCGAGGGCACGTGTCCGGTCCGCCGGGTTTTGACGCAGGGACAGCAGTAGCACGAGGCGCAGTTGGGTCAAAGCGTTGCGAGCGGGCAAGGCTTCCAGACGGGCAATTTGATGATCGATCTCGGTGGAAGCCAGCAGACGATCGCGGTCAAAATCTTCCAGCGTCCTCCTGATCGGGTCGAGCGGCAGCGCCTCGGTTGCCATGAGTTCAGTGGATACCACGGTGCTGTCAGCCCCTGGGGTGGCGGGGGCAAACAAGGCGCAGGCGTTCAGGGTGAGCGCCGCGCCGCAGATCAGGACATTAATTGCTTTCATCAGGGATCTCAATACGAAAATGTGCTCCGCCGCTGCCTGACAGCAGGGTGACGGTGCCGCCATGGGCCTCAATCAGTTCCTTCACGATGGACAATCCAATGCCGCTACCTTTGCGTGCGCCAGGGGGTTGCCGGATCCCCTGATAAAAGGGGTTGAAAATTTTGCCCTGGTCGCTGGGGTCAATGCCCGGACCGGAATCAATGCAATCAATAAGGATGCTGTGCGGTCCACGACTCAAACTGAAGCGGATCTGTCCCCCCTCAGGGCTGAAACGAATGGCATTGGAAAGCAGGTTGCCCACAGCGACTTCCATTCTCGCAGGGTCCGCGGAAGTCTTCAATGCTTCTCCTTCGACCACAACCGCAATATTTCGGGATTGAAACTGCAGACGCTGGCGACTAACTACTTCTTCCAACAAGGCACGCAGGTCGAGAGTGCGTCGTTCCAGACGACGTGCATCAAACGCAACCGCGTTGTATTGCAACAAGCCTTCAATTTGACGCTGCAGGGCAATCGCATTTTCTCTCAGGATGACGATGATTTCTTTCTGGTTGCCGGTCAAATACCCCGTGATCTGGTCTTCCAGCAGGGCAATGCCTTCGCGCAAGTTGGCCAGCGGCGTTTTTAATTCGTGTGAAATATGCCGCAGGAAAAGTAGCTTGTCGGCTTCCAGGGTGGCCAGGCGCTGACGTAACCAGTCAATGCGCTGCCCCAGTTGGCGCATGTCCGTCGGGCCGCCAATGGTGATGGGGGTACCCGGACGCTGGGTACCCAGCTTGTCGATGGCCACATCGAGTTGTTCAAACGACCAGGCCAGCCATACGCCGAGAGCGAGGGCGAGAGCAGCAGCTACCGTGGCGGCCGAAATGCCAAGCCAGATCAGTGAACGACGTTGCCGCTCAAAGTCATCAATCAGCGCCTGGTTGCGCTGGGTGAGATAATTCTTGGATTCCTGATTGATTTGCCGATTGATCTCGCCCAGCCGCCGGAACGCAGCAAATACACCGGCATGATTGATGTTCTTGGCGTCGGTGGCCTGCAAGAGCGGGGTTAGGGTTTTTTCTGCCAGGGCCTGCCAGTCTTTGGTCAGCGGAAGCAGCTTTTCCGGAAAAATCGGGCCAAGGGCAGCGGTCACGACCCGGCTTTTACGCCAGACTTCCATCAATTCCCTGCGTAATCCCGGATCGTTGAGCACCAGGTACTGACGCGCATTACGTTCCAGGTTGACAGTCAATTCTTGGAGTTCGCGCACGTCTTCCACAATTTCCAGGGCCTTCACGGGATACTCGCGGTTTTCTTCCTTGAGGGTTTCGACGACCATCAGGGCGCGAGTCAGGGCGCCTCCCAGCAGCAGGATGATGCTCAAAAAAGAAATCAGCAACAATTGCCGGAAGGACAGCGGAAAACTTGCGCCAATCAAATAACGTTTAAGACGGGTCAGCCACATGCCGTGGAAAATCGCGTGGTTCAGGAGACTCCAGAATATACGCGATTATCACGGTACAAGCTGCGCCATGGCGCCAGCGGGGCTATCGGCGGGGTCCACTCGGACAGGGGAGGGACGCTGTAGGAACGGGCACGCTGAAGCACCGCTGGCGCATGACGCTCTTCCGGAGTCACAAGCAAACGCAGGGCGCGCAGACGGCGCCCCAGGCTACTTTTACTGGTGAGGACCGATAGGGGGATGGCCAACAGCAAAGGCAGGCCAACAGGCAGGAGCCACCACGCTGCACTGTGCTCCGTAAGGAAGGTGGTCAGCAACAAAACCATCATCGAACTCACCAAGGGCAAGAAGCGTTGGGCGGCATCGTTCCACTGGAGTGTCTCGGCTTCACGCGGTGGCGATTTCCAGTCCAGGTCAATACCGGTGAGGGCAGTCAATACAAACAGGGTATGCGCCATCATGCGAATTGGGGCTTGCAGCACTGACAACCCGGTTTCCAGGAGCGTCCCTTTGATCAGTTGGGCCGTGCCGCCATAACTGCGCTGTTTCTGTTGCCACAGGATGGCGACCACCGCAAGGATGCGCGGCAGAAACAACAGGGCGAGGATGACCATCCACAAGGCGATGAGTGTCGAAGGCGACCCGGCAAGGGGGTTGAGGGTTGCTGTCGCAGCGGGAGGATTGAGCAGACGGAGGGCCAGACTGATGAGAATAAAGCCAAGCCACAAGGGGGCCGACAGATAGGCCATGACACCCGTGGCCAACATGACACGATGCACCGCCTGGAAGCCGGGTTCGGCGATCAGGCGGATATTTTTGAGATTGCCCTGACACCAGCGGCGGTCACGCTGCAACTCCTCGATCAGATTGGGGGGTTGCTGTTCGTAGCTGCCTTCGAGGGTGGGAACCAGCCAGGTGTGGAATCCGGCACGACGCATCAGGGCTGCTTCGACAAAATCATGGGAGAGAATGTCCCCGCTTAGGCCACCGCGGCCGGGCAATGGAGACAGCGCGCAATGCTTCATGAAAGGGGCAATCCGGATAATGGCGTTATGCCCCCAGTAATGCGACTCGCCCAGTTGCCAGTACTGCATGCCGGCTGTGAACAGGCGACCCGTCACGCGTCCTGCAAACTGTTGGGCGCGGGCGTGCAGGGTGTCCAGGCCACAGGTCTGGGGGGCGGTTTGAATGATGCCCGCTTTGGGATGAATTTCCATCAGGCGGACCAGTGTCGTGAGGCTTTCACCGCTCATCACACTGTCGGCATCGAGTACGACCATGTAGCGGTAATTGCGTCCCCAGCGGCGGCAGAAATCTGCCACGTTGCCGGCTTTGCGACGCGTGCGCCGTTGCCGCCAACGGTAGTACACCGCACAATGCGTGCTCAACGCATCACTCAGCATGGACCAGGCTGCCTGCTCGTGGGCCCGTATGCTGGGGTCGTTGGTGTCGGAGAGCACATACACGTCAAACAGGTGGGGGTTGCTGCTCGCGGCAAGCGACTCGCAGGTGGCGCGCAACCCAGCAAACACGGTGGCTACATTTTCGTTGCAAATGGGCATGATGATCGCCGTGCGTGCGTCCTCGCCCAGCTCCAGGGCGCGGGCTTGCGCGAGGGACAGCGCAAAGCGGTCGGGTCTGAGCTGCACCCAGAACCCCATGAGTGCCGTAAAGAATCCGGCGGCCACCCAGGCAAACAACACCATAAACAGGAGCAACTGGGTCAGGCGCAGCACAGGGTGATCCCATACCGGTTGGGTGCGTGCCAACAACAGGGTGGCGCTTCCGGCGGTGAGACAAATCAGCGTGATCAGGGTGATACGGCGTCGTGAAGCTGCGCGCTCCCACGGCGCGGATTCGTGCAACTCGGGCGGAGAGAGGCGCTTGCCCTGGAGCCAGGCCTTCAGACTGTTGACGAAACCAATCCAGGGTTGCGACACCATGGAACCGCGGCGGATGGGAGGGGCCAGTGTGGCAGAGCGGTTAAGGGAAATCAGGTCAAACGGGTTCATGGTGCAAATCAGTAAGCAACAATCAGGCCAAACAGAAAATGAATTCTTAACTTGTTGAAACCAATCGATGGTTTCACAAACAAAGCAAACGATGAGAAGGTGAGAAGGTGTTCCAGGCGGATAGATTGTCGCTGGACGGTGACAGGTTCACAGAGGCTTCAAGCTAACGAGCTGAAAATGAAACGAATCAGGGTTGTCGCTGAGAAGAGACACCTGCTGGCGTTCGGAATGATCCCGGGGTCAGCCCATGTTTTTGTAGCAGACGATAGAACTCGGTGCGGTTGCGCTCGGCAAGGCGTGCGGCATCGGCCACGTTGCCGTCGGTGATCTTGAGCAGTCCGATCAGGTATTCGCGTTCAAAACGCTCGCGTGCCGAAGCCAGGCTCAAAATCTCTACGGAAGGGGTACGCAACGCGCGCTGCACCAGGGAGAGCGGAATCAGCAACGTGGTAGAGAGGGCGCACACTTGTTCCACCACGTTATAGAGTTGGCGCACGTTGCCTGGCCAGGAGGCCGTGCTCAACATGCGCATGGCTTCAGGAGCAAAATCGTTGAGGTGTTTACCGTACTTCTGCGCGAGGCGCGCCAGAAAATGATTGGCCAGCAGGGGAATGTCTTCGCGTCGTTCGCGCAGGGGGGGTAGCATCAATTCCACCACATTGAGGCGGTAGTACAAATCTTCGCGAAAGCGGTCTTCAGCGATCGCCGCTTCGAGGTCCTGGTGGGTGGAAGAAAGAATCCGCACGTCAATGGGAAAACTCTGGCTGGAGCCCACGGGGCGGATAATTCGTTCCTGCAGCGCGCGCAACAACTTGGCCTGCAGACTGGTCGGCATGTCGCCGATCTCGTCGAGGAACAAGGTGCCCCCTTCCGCTGCCCGGAACAAGCCGACGTGGCCTGCCACCGCGCCGGTAAAAGCCCCTTTGGCGTGACCAAACAATTCCGACTCCAGCAGGGTCTCCGGAATGGCGCTGCAATTGATGGCGACGAAGGGATGGGATGCGCGCGGGCTGGACCCATGAATGGCCTGGGCTAACAACTCCTTGCCGGTGCCGCTCTCGCCTCGAATCAACACGCTGGCATCCGAGCGGGCTACCATTTTTGCTTCGTTGAGCAGTTCCGCCATGCGACTGGAACGGCTGATGATCGCACTGCGCCAGTTTTCTTCTGCCAAGGGGCTTGCACCTGTGGTGGCAAACAATGCCAGGGCCTCAGCAATTTTATCGAGCAGGGCCTTGCCGTCGAAAGGCTTGGTCAGATAGGTGTACACCCCGCGCGCCGTGGCTTCAACCGCATCAGGGATGGTGCCATGGGCTGTGAGCAATATGACGGGCAGGGTGGGGTCGCGCGCGTGGATGTCATCAAACAGGCGCAAGCCATCCTGGCCCGGCAACTGCACGTCGCTCAAGACCAGTTGTGGCCGCTCGATGGCCAGTTGCGCCAGGGCAGCCTCCGCAGATCCTGCGGTGGTGACGCGATAGCCGGCCGCGTGCAGGCGCAGGGAGAGCAGGCGCAACAGGTCCGGATCGTCATCCACCAGTAACAGATGGGGTGTTGTCATAAGGAATGATCCAGAAGCATCGCCAAACGTACTCCAGCCTGTTCCAGTTGCAGGGCAACCCTCGCGGTGGCCTGGTCGCGGTAGGTGGCGCTCAAGCGGTAGTGGCCGCGTTCGTCCGGTGCCGGAAGCGCATCATAGCCTTGGGTCTTGGCCGTTTCAAAGGATTCCATGGCCCAGTCGCGCGGGGTGCCGCGCTGCCAGGCTTTAAGATTGGCAGGGGTGATCTGATGGATGAGGTGCTCGGAGATGCTCTGGGCATTGGGACCCAGCCGTTCCACAAAGGTGGTGTCCCAATAGCGGTGCAGCGTCCCCGCATGCGCTCCGGGTGTCGAGACACGCTTTTCGTTGCCACCTCGATCCCGGTCATCAATGGCGTGGAGCGGCTGGTGCAGGTCGCCGACAAAATGGATCAGAAACTTGAGCGCGAGGCGCGCTTCGGCCAGTTGGGAGGGGCTGGCTCCAGCATGGGGAAGCGCACGCAGTTCGGCAGAAAACTGTTCGATCTTGTCTACTACGCAGGCACTGGCGGGACCACTGGATGCCGCCGTGCCCACGGGCAAGGGAGGATGTCCATGACAGGCGCGGTCCAGGCTGGGATGGTGGAGATCCATGTCCACGAAATGCCATTCATGGGTATGATGGTAGTTTACCTTGGGGCCGTTTTCCTGAGAATCGCGATAGCGGTCCGCCCAGACAGCCACAGAAATCGGGTCATGGGGGGTCAGCGTGTCGGTGTCGCCGGCCAGCAGTGCTTCGACCCGTTGTCGCGTGATGGGGGTGAGAAAATGCCAGGCCACGCGGGCAACCACTTCGTGGCCCACGTCTCCCCAGGCCCAGAGGCTGGGGCTTTGCAGCACCAGCAGCAGGGCGAGGAGGGGAAACTTGCGCGTTCCCCCAAAGTCAAAGCAAAATAACCGTCTCATCGAATTTATTGAACGAGGATTAACCCATGTCTGTACACGATATCATTGACCAGCAAGTCAAAAGCCACCCGGTTGTACTTTACATGAAGGGCAGCCCCGACTTCCCCCAATGTGGATTTTCCGCAAGTGCAGTCAAGATTCTGAGAGCTTGCGGCATCAACGAGATTTATGGCGTGGATGTACTGCAAAATCCAGAGATTCGCCAGGGGATCAAGGAATACGCCAACTGGCCCACCATTCCCCAACTCTACATCAAGGGCGAGTTCATTGGCGGTTCGGACATCATGACCGAGCTGTACCAAAACGGCGAACTCAAGCAGATGCTCGCCTGAGGATCGGGCTAACGCCGGGCTTCCTGGCGGAACTTGGAGCGATAGTCGTCGAGCCGCTCGATATATTCCCGGGTGGTTTTTGGCATCGGTGTGCGAGCCCTGGCGATGTCGCTGATGATGGCTTGGCCCTGAGCAATCAAGCGCAGTCCTTCATCCTGCAGGCGTCCGTATTCCAGGCTGCCTGCGGCCCGTAGGAGCGGACGGAATTTCAGCAGGTTTTCACTGGCCACCACGAAGTCGGGCCAGACTTCAAAAATCTTGTCGTCGGTTTGCAGAATCTCGGCTTTATGACGTGCGGCCGTGGTGACCTGACGAATCAAAGGTTCCAGTCCGGAAAAATCCGGGTCGTCCTGAAAATGTTCGATAATGGCCTGACCAAGGCGATCAATATCGCGCAGGGTGGAGGCAATCTTGATGTAGCGGCTTTCAAAGAACGCTTCCACGGGAATCGAGAACGCATGCAGCGGTTCCCCCCACAGTTCGTCAATTCCTTCTTCACCACTGCGGTGCAGGACCAGACGGCCAAGCGACAGGGCTTCCTGCAGGCAGCGGCCGCATTCGCGCAAGAGCGCGTTATCGGTAGCAATTTCCACTCCCAGCGTTTGAATTTCCACCAGCTTGGTAATGATGTCGGTGGCGCGGTTAAACAGTGAGCCCGCCAGCATGGCCCCTTTGACGCGCTTCAGTGCCGGATCGGATTCCTGCTCGTAGGCGTGCCGGGCCTCGCTGAGCCGCGCCCCGGGAATGTTGATGCCATGCTCCACATGGTTGAACAGGCGCCGGGTCAGCGCCGTAATCAATTGCCGCTTGGCGTTGAGGGAGTCTGCGGGAGGGGCGTAATACTTGATCCAGTAACCATCGTAGAAGACGCGTTCTACGC
>JAGWPH010000034.1 GCA_028870615.1 Betaproteobacteria bacterium | reverse complement strand
CCGAGATGGTGCGCGAGGATTTAAAATCTGCCAAGCGTGATGAGTTAGTGAAAAACCATGGGTTTTCACCCTACGACTACAACGAGTAGTGCAGGCGGGATGTAGAGTATATCTACACCCATTAAAACTTTTGACCCGCATGGCCGTACTGCGACAGGAGTACACTACCGCCATAGGCCCGGCTAGGGCTATCTCTCCATGAGCCTGCGCACCAACACCCACGAAGTCTTCAATCAAATCCCCGTGTTGAGGGGCCATAACCGCCATGTGGGAAACCTGCCCTTACAGGAAGGGGTGGCGCGCGAAGGCGCCGGATGGGCGGACGCCTGGCTGCCCAAGGTGCTTTCGCCCGAGTATGACCCCTGCTTTCTGCCAGGACCACAAAAAATAGTCACGATGAATGGGAAAAAACCTGGAGCCTCACCGGCCACAAATGGTTTCTCTCGGCCCCCATGTCGGATGCTTTTCTGGTACTTGCCCAGACGGGGCCGGAACTATCCTGTTTTTTTGGTAAGCGTCCAGGAATCACTCCTTGCCAATTGGGCGATGATGGTTTCCAGGGGAATTTCAGCAGTCACATCATAAGTGTCCGGCTGCCACCGTCTTGACGGGCTAGGGCTTGATGCATGCGAGACGTTTGTTGATGGCCCGGAGATTGAACTTCTTCGGATCGAATCGACCTCGCCACTCCAGCATTTCCTCATGGGCGTCATGCCTGGGATTTAAGAGCGCTTCCAGATAGTTCATATAACCGGGCGGTCCTCCCACATCTTCCGGAGGACAGGCGTTTTCTCCGGCCAGGCAGATGAACGTATCCGGAACTTCTTCCGGGGGTAGAACGCCTTCCACAATCACCAGATGCTCCCAGCCATCCCCAAAGTCGTAGTCGTATTGAAAACTTTTGAATTCCCCCAGAGGCGTGCTCAACGCCACCCGCTTCTCGGAGAGAGGCGCTTCTCTTCCATCGAATTCGGGATCCGGCAGGCCGTAGCGCTGCCCAGCGATGATGAATTCGTGCAAATGATAATCCTCCCAACCCATCACTTCCTGGATCACCCGGTGCAACTTGCCCAACGTCACCTTACGCGGGACCACAAATCGCCGCCAGACCAGTGGACTGACACCCAGCAGTTCGATGCGCAGTCGCAGCCATTGCTTTCCAGGGAAGGCAAGCACCTCAGCCATGGCTATGCCAATCAGCGTGTACATGGCCGCCTGCACGCTGAAACCGTCTGATTGGGCTTCCTTCTTGAGGATGGCGAGAGGTCAAAGCAAGAAACAACCCGCGGAACATATCGTTGCATTTCCAAAAAAAACGTTTCAATTTTTCCGTGAACCAAGCTGGTGGGGGTGGCGTCTCTTCCTGTAGATCATCAACACACTGAGGACACCATGTTAAAACATCCCGTTGCAATTGTATTGATTCCCTTCACGCTTTCAACCGCCGCTCTGGCCGCGGACAATGGCACCTACGTCGGCATTACGACAGGACAGACCCAGATGCTGGGGAACGGACTCGCCACCGATGCAGGAAACGTCATGGGCCTGTTTCTGGGCCGTGATTTTGCCCGGTGGGAAGGCGTGACCTGGGGTGCGGAAGGCGCCTACAGCACGCTGGGAAATTTCTCCGGTCCGGGCTACGCCGGCCACTCTTCAGAGGCGGACATCTCCCTTATCGGGACCTACTACCTGGATCGGGCCAACAAACTGGGTTTGTATGGTAAGGCCGGGATCGCCCACACCTGGGTTTCCGTTGCGGGGAGCACGTCTTCCGAAGAGGGGGGCACCTATGGCGTCGGACTGCGCTATTTCGTTACGCCCCGAGTGGAAGCCCGGTTCGGTTTCCAGTACTACAGCATCGGTGGCGCCAACGTCCTGGCCAATCATGATTCCGGGTGGCTTCTGGGGGCTGCCTATCACTTCTGATACTGGGGTCAGACCTCAATGATCTCTGAGGTCTGACCCCGATGCGAACTGGAAGGCAGTATGCCCACCGAGGCGTAATGGGGGGCTGGCAGCCAAGGCACAACGCGGCCAACATGTATAATTCACAGTCTTAAAACATGGTTGGCGGTCATGGAGCTATTCAACGCACTTGGATTTCACTGGGATAGGTCTGCTGTCCCATCTGTCATTCCCATTCACTCCATGGAGCGGGTCTGCTTCCGCTTTCACCGGATGTTGCCGGAGTTCGTCTGGGATGCCAGTGTGCTCGAAGGCAATCCGTTCACTTTCCCGGAGGTCAAGACCCTGCTGGACGGTGTGACTATCGGCGGAAGGAAGATTTCGGACCAACAGCAGATTCTAAATCTTGCAGAAAGCGCCAGGCGTCTTCTGGCTTTGGTGAGAGAGAGCCAGTTTGAATTGACCAAGGCAACGTTTATAGAGCTTCACGGCATCGTTGCTCGCAACGAAGCGCTAGAATGGGGTGTGTTCAGGGGTGAGGCTCAAGAGACCAACTACGCCCCGGATGTCGGGCTTGGCGAACATGGCCAGTACACCCCGCTGTCTACCGTACCTGGTGCGCCGGAATTGAACCGCGTCTTTCTAGAAGGCGTAGCCGCATTGGATGAGTGCCAGCCTTTTGAGAAGGCGACAGCAGTTTTTCTTCGACGGCAACAAGCGCACGTCGCGCTTCATGATGAACGGCATTCTGATGTCGAATGGCATTGACGCCATCAGTGTGCCCGCTGCCACGGCGCAGGAGTTTAACGAGAAGATGGTACGTTTCTATCTGACCAAAGACGGCGCTGAAATGATGGCGTTCCTGGTCGATTGCCACCCGGATGCGGAGCAGATTCTTGCCCACGCTCCGTCCTGAAGGACGATAACCGTTCGGAACCGGATGGGGTCAGACCTCGTTTTCCCTTAAAATGAGGTCTGACCCCTGTCTTTTACTTCACCATGAGCCTGCGCACCACCACCCACGAAGTCTTCAATCAAACCCCTGAACTGAGAGGCCATAACCGCTATGCGGGAAACCTGCCCTTGCGGGAAGGGGTGGCGCGCGAAGGTGCCGGATGGGCGGATGCCTGGCTGGTGGAGCGGGGACTGGAACTTGGCAGCGAACAGATGCAGGAATGGGCCATCCAGGCCAATCGCAATCCGCCGCAATTGCAGGCGTTCAGCGCCACCGGAGAGCGCAGCGACACCGTGCTCTACCATCCGGCCTACCATGCGCTGATGGGTTATCTCAAACGCCACGGCGTTTCCAGTGGGCCGTGGGCCGACCCCAAACCGGGAGCCCATGTGGCACGGGCGGCCCTGTTCCAGTTGTTTGCCGAAGTGGAGGGCGGGGCGCTTTGCCCCACCACCATGACCTACGCCTGCGTGCCTGCCCTCAAGCGTGAGCCAAAGCTCGCCGCAACCTGGCTGCCCAAGGTGCTTTCGCCCGAGTACGACCCCCGCTTCCTGCCAGGACCCCAAAAGACAGGCGCCACCCTGGGGATGGGCATGACTGAGAAGCAGGGGGGATCGGATGTGCGTTCCAACACCACGTTCGCCGAGCCGGCAGGTCGCGATGCATGGGG
>JAGWPH010000033.1 GCA_028870615.1 Betaproteobacteria bacterium | reverse complement strand
CGAAGCTTGCGCTTCGGGAGCTGGCACGGTTACTGGACGGATTGGAGGTAAGCTGCAACCTGGTGCTTTTGTTCATCGGTCAGGCCATGAGAGATGCTTTCCATGACCACTCCCTGGGGCCGCTCTTGTGTTTCCGGATGATTTTCGCGACCCGCATCATTGTTGAATGCCATCAACTGCTTGTACAGATAATCGGCATGTTGACCCGCAAGGCGCGGAATGGGGCCATTGCCTTCAGCATTGGCACCATGACAGGCGGCACAGGCAGGAACGGATTTTTCCAACGACCCTTCAACGAAGAGTTTCTGGCCCGCAGCGGCCTGTACGGGATCACTGGAGGCCAGGTTGGGGAGCGGCTTTTGTTGCGAATAAAAGGCTGCAAGCTCCTTGATTTGTTGCGGAGTGAAGTCGCGGGCGATGCCCCACATCATGTCCCGAGCCGCAGGGTCCCTGCGGGTATGGTCATGGAATTCCTGCATCTCGGTTTCCAGGTAGGCTGCTTGCTGTCCGGCAAGATTGGGATAGGAAGGGTTGATGGAATTGCCGTTGTTATTCACGCCCGTCCCGCCGTGACAGGTGGAGCAAACCTGTTGAGCCAGGGTGTGCCCCGAAACCTGGGGGTTGCCCAGATTGCGGCTGCGCTCGATATTGGAACAAGCCCCCAGGGTCAATGCCAAGGCCGAAAGGGTCAGAATTTTTGAAAGGTGTGTCATGTTCGTTCCCCAGAATTTAGTAGATGAAGCTGGCGTACAGCATCGACGTGTTGAAGTCATGCGGGCTGTAGGAGGCGCCGCCGAAGCTTAAGTTTCCGCCGGTGGTCCCGCCCATTTGTGTGTAAAAGATGTACTGATAGCCAATCCGGACGTTCTGCCACGGGGCCCAGAAAATCTGTGGTGTCCAGGCTTTCCAATCCGGGCTGCCCGCAGGTCCCATGGGGTTGAGCAACGCGTCGGCAGATCCTGTTACGCTCTGGTACATCAACATGGCGCCGTATTTGGTCTTGTAGATATAGGAAGCATCCAGGTAAGTTTCGTTCAGGATGTTGGTTGGATTGGAGACAAGGCTTCCAATCTGATCGGCCGCATAGCTGGCATTTTCGTGGCTGAAGCGGGCGTGTACGGCAACGTAATGGGGGTCCTGGATATACTGGTACTGCCCATCCAGGGCAACATCGCGATAGGTGTTGACGGTGCCCGCCCAGTCGGAGACGCCTGCGGTGGCCACCGTGCCGTTGTGTGCGTAGGAAACCATGCCATGCACACCCAATTCAAAATTATGCGGCCCGAATTCCTTGTTGTAGGCCAGACGTACATAAGGCGAGGGATCGACCAAGGGCATGCCTGTCGTGCCGGCGGTTAACAGGAAGGTGGCGGGTCCGTGGGTCACGGACTTGTAAACTGCCAGTTCGCCGTACCATGTGTTGTCCTTGAAAAGGTAGGCCCCGGCGCCGATCATGCCGTGTTGGGTGGCGGCACTGTCAAGAAAGGTCACTGGGCTTTGCGGGCTCCCGCCATTAAAAAATCCGACGAAGACGTTTGACCAGTTTTCGGTGGTGTTCCAGACGTCGGACATGGTGGAGCGGTTATTGATGTAGGCACCATAGACCAGGTCGCTGTCCTGCTCCAGGAGGCGGTCGGCGTAACGAAACTCGGTGTTGTCTATGCCTGAGGCGCTGGTCCACTGGGTGCCGGTTTGCGTGCCACCGTATTTCTGTCCTGTCCATTGAATGAAAGCGCCGACATTGTCGGTAATCTTGCCGCCAGAAAAAAGGCTGACCACCTGTATGTCCATGGCCGAGCTTGGCGCTGCGCCGTTGATGCTGTTGGAGGTGCTGGTATAGTACTGGCGCGCGCCTTGCAGCATGAGGCTGATGGGTGGGGCGTCATTCTGGACCTCGAGCGCATTGAGGTTGGGCCGGTTGCCCAGGGTATAGCCTGTCAGCTTGAACATCCTGCCAAAAGACGTGAGCAGGGGGTACATGCCGCCCACATGGCAGGCAACGCACTTCTCACCAGTCTGACGGGCATACACGGGAATTGCTGAGGCAGTTGAAGGGATCAGGGCCAGTAGTACGGCAGTAACCATGGACCCCGCAATGAGGGCCGGGATGAATCGGTGCAATGGCATATTAAAACTCCTCCGGATTTTTATTTGAAGCGGGACCTTGGGCACAAGCTTACGCAGGCGCGTTGTACAAACCTCGATCAATCTGATGCGCTGACCATGTTTCGACTCTAATATGAACGCCAGAATGAACGACTTGATTTGGCTCAAGAAATTTCAAACTGGGCGTACTCTAAAGTCATTCCAGACAGGCTTGAAGTCGGACAGTATTTTCGGATAACTCTTTTGACAATCTCAATTTCAAGGTGATACGCTTTTGCCCACGGTCTGCCGATCAACGCTTTTGCGATCCAGTTGGCCGTTGCAGGTAGCGGCCAACAAAACCAAAAATTATGTGTCAAGCCCATCTCGCTCATGGTAAAAAACAATCAATCTGGTGGGAGTTACAACATGGAAGACAATGTCAAAAAATCGCGCCGTCGGTTGCTCAAGATGGGCAGTGTTGCCTTGGCCGCTGCGCCTATGATTGGTTTCAATACCAGCGCCTTTGCGCATCAAAACGCGTCCGTACGCGCTGCCCTAAAATTTCAGGATCACCCCAATGGAGACAAACGGGGCAGCAACTGCATGAATTTTATCCCCAACAAAAACAAGCCCACCGACAACGGTGCTATCCATGGCTGCAGGCTGTATCCCGGTGATGATGAAATTATGCCGAATGGATACTGCCTGGGCTTCATTGCCAAATCCAGGTGATTACGAGCCGTAATTTCCGCAAGGGTGTCCGAGCAGAAGAATGCAAGTCATGATTGAACGTCCACAAAGCCTGGGCGAGGAAATCGCCAACAGCGTAAGTCATGGCGTGGCACTGCTGGCAACCATTGTGGCAGTGCCGTTCCTGATCATTGCGGCGCATCATCTCGGCGTTGCCAATGTTGTCGGTGCCAGCGTGTTTGCGGCGACCATGGTGTTGCTTTATCTGACTTCGACGCTCTATCATGCCTTGCCGGCAGGTCGGGCCAAGCGCGTTATCCTGAAGCTCGATCACGGCGCAATCTATATTTTCATCGCTGGCAGCTACACCCCGTTCGCGCTGGGTGCGCTGGCCGGTCCCTGGGGTTGGACGTTGTTCGGGCTGGTGTGGTCGATCGCGATCATAGGCGTCACGCTGAAAGCGTTCAATCGCCTGTCGCATCCCTGGCTTTCAACGGGGCTCTATCTCACCATGGGCTGGCTCGTGCTGATCGCAGCCGTACCGCTTGTCGAGCGCGTGCCCCTGCCAGGAGTCGCATTGCTCGTAGCCGGCGGGCTTGCCTACACAATAGGGGTCGTGTTCTTCATGCTGGATTCCCGGTTGCGGTATGCGCATGCGGTGTGGCACGGCTTCGTTGTTATCGGCACCGGCTGTCACTTCTTCGCTGTATTGAGTTACGCCGCGTGATCCTGACCCGGGACGGGCGTAGCCCTGGATCCCAATTCCACTGAACAGCTTCAACACGCCGCTTTGGCCGAAAAACAGACGGCCACCATTTGGCAGCGGAGCACACGCCCCGCCGAACAGCGATATTCGTCGACTTCCTCATTTTACTGGAAACCCACATGCATATTGCAGATTCGTTGGAGCGAGGTAATCAGATCTTCCCACTGTAGTGGAAGCAGCTCCGGGAACGTTAATATCATTATTGACTGCACGCCAGCTGCACGTTGATTTATGCTCAGCAGCTACGCACACATATCGCGAATTTGCTTGCGCGAAGTAATTAGAGTTTCCCGCTGCAGCGTAAACGGTTCTTGGAACATTAGTATCATTATCAGCCGCGCGCCAATCGCACGTCGATTCATGCTCGGCAGGTTGTTGCTGTTGTGCTGATGCCGTGTTGTGGCTGGTTTTGTCCGCATCACGGAACCTCAGGCCTGAGTAAATCGTATCAAGGTCGCTGGTTGAAAAAGCTGCTTCCGCTTGTGCAGCAGAAGTTGCCAGAATGCCAACGATGATACTTGCCAGGATGCGTGTTTTCATGATGAGTCCCCTTATTCAAAAGTTAAGTTAAATTTTCTGCCGTCATGGCAAAACGATTCATTCACGCTCTCGTTTGTGCCATTTACGCAGCACTAATCGTGCCAAATCGTATCCTGTTGATATTCATGCAGTTATTATTTTATATTTTTTTGCAAACGTTCAATATAAACAGTATGATGCGTCCACACTGAACATCAGGAAAACACGATGAATACAATTTCTTTAAAAAATTTGAACTCCGTTTTGGAGAAATTAGAAGAAGGCGTGCTGTTTTTAGATGAGCAGCGCAATGTCGTTGCGATCAATCAAGCTGCAGCACTCATGATAGGACGCAAGCAAGTTGATGTTGTAGGCAAGAGCTGCCCTGGCCTGTTTCCCGCCACCCCTTGTGCGCACACCTGCGAGGTAAGTGGAGAATGTTCACTGATGGCAGGTACCACGAAAGAAAACAAGCTGATACAAGATATTGTGTTTGCACGTCCGGACGGGACGCTCGTTCCGTTGCATATGTGGGCTACGGCGCTGCTTGCAGACAAATCGCAGACACATTGTGCGGTTGTATTGCGCAACCGCACCCGTGAGGTGCAGCTGGAGGAAATAGCTGGGCAGCGTTTGCGCATGGGTAATTTAGTGGGCCATAGCCATGCCATGCAAATATTGTTTCGCGAAATTATGTTGTCAGCAGCAAGTGATGCCAATGTACTGATCACCGGTGAAACAGGATCCGGCAAGGAACTCGTGGCACAAGCAATACATGACAACTCCAGCCGCTCCAAAAAACCTTATCTGCAAGTGCATTGCGCCGCTTTGCCGGAAAATTTGCTTGAGGCCGAACTGTTTGGCCACAGTAAGAATGCTTTTACTGGTGCTACAACCGACCGACCCGGGCGCTTTGAGGCCGCCAATGGCGGCACGCTGTTACTGGATGAAATCGGTGAGGTGCCGCTGGGTATACAGGTGAAATTGCTGCGTGTGCTGCAAGAAAAAGAAGTGGTGCGCTTGGGCGAGAATCATCCTCGCAAAGTGGACGTGCGAATTATCGCCGCTACCCATCGCGATTTATCAGCCCTGCTAAAGAGAGGGGACTTCCGTTCTGACCTATATTACCGTCTGCACGTACTGCCATTGCGTGTACCTTCCTTGCGTGAACGCCGCGAGGATATTCCACTTATTGCAAGTGCCATTCTGGCCGGCCTGATAAGGCGTTATAAGCGTGAAGAAGTCACATTGTCCACCCAGGTGACGGAATTGTTGCTTGGTTATGACTGGCCAGGCAATGTACGCGAGTTGGTCAACGCACTGGAGTACGCACTGGTGCATTCCGATGGAACGCCGATTTTACCGCGCCATTTTCCGGTTGAGATGCGTGATGCAATGCCAGCATCCAGTGCCTCAGAGGGTAAAAATAATGCTTTGCTTACAAGCTATTATCGCGGTTCGGCAGAGGAACGCGAAAAAGAGATTATTCTCGCAGCGCTCGCTGAGGCGAACGGCAACAAAAGCACTGCGGCAGAAAAGCTGGGTATGTCACGCACCACTTTGTGGAAACGTTTGAAGCAATATGGTATTGCCAATAATGCGTAAGATTTTGAAATCCGGTTACCTTGGATTCCAACACTCTGACCGGCCGGGCTAATCAACCGAAATTCTGTGTGGTTACATTTTAGGCAGGGGCCCATGGCGGCGGTCACGGCCCAGTGCTGACCCCTCTCCCCCGCTGAATTCCCTGTAACAGGCAGTTGTATTGCCCTATTCCGGGCTGTGCAGGGAATAGTTATCCCCGTGCACCCTGTTAAACCTCTGCCGTTATGTGGGCTGTCCCCGCAGAAACTGGATAAAGGCCCGCAGCGGCGCAGACAGTTGATGGCGGCTGGCGTAGTAAAGATAATAGCTGTGATAGGGCGGTGACCAATCGGTGAGCATCGGGACCAGTTGGCCCCGCCGGATATCCTCTGCGATATAGGCTTCCATCACGTACCCGATGCCCACCCCGGCAATCGCCGCTTTGACCATGAGATTCACGTCGTTGACGATGAGCGGCCCGTTCACGGCAATCTCCATTTTCTTCTTGTGTCGCTCAAACTCCCAGGACACTACCTGCTGGTTGGCAAGCCGGTAACGGATACAGGCGTGGTGCTGCAATTCCTGCGGCGTCTTGGGTTGTGGGTGGCTGGCCAGGTATTCCGGCGATGCCGTGGCGATAATCCGGGAGGGCGGGCTTGCCCGCACCAGCAGCATGTCCTGGGCAATGCGCCGGCCGTAGCGAATCCCCGCATCGAAGCGCCCCATGGTGAGTTCGCCGCTGCTGTTGTCCACAGTGATGTCAAGATGGATGGCTGGGTACAGTGTGAGAAAGTCCTTGAGCAAGGGGGCCAGAATCAGCTGCGCCGGAATGGTGGACACGCTAAGTCGCAACGTGCCCATCGGCGTGTCGCGGAAATCGTTGATGGATTCCACCGCAGCATGGAGTTCATCGAAAGCTGGCCGGATTCTTGCCAGCAGACGCTCCCCCGCTTCGGTCAGCGACAGGCTGCGCGTGGTCCGGTGCAGCAGTCGAACCCCTAGCCGTTCCTCCAGAGACCGGACAGTCTGGCTTAACGTCGAAGGAGCCATGTCCAGCGTGGCTGCCGCCCGGGCGAAATTTCCCTGTTCAACGACCGCCATGAACGCTTTCAATTCCGCAAATTCTGCACCGCGCATTATTCGTTCCCTTCGAATAGTGTATTTGCATTATGTCTCTTTATCAAAGTAATTGGCAACCCTTAAACTGCTTCGATATCCAAAAGAGATCAGGAAATCTGGCCCATGACTGACGAGATTTTCAAAGCACCCTGGCTTGAACGGCACCGGCGCAACCTGTTGATCGGCGGCCCCGTGTTGATACTGCTGGTCGCAGGATTTCTCTACCTCAACAGCGTGCGTTACGTCTCCACCGACAATGCCTATGTGGGTGCAGCACGCACGGAAATCAGCGCCAACGTCGCCGGTCGCGTGGTTGAAATCGGTGTCAAGGACAATCAGGCAGTGCGCCAGGGGGATTTGCTGTTCAGGCTTGACGACCGGGACTTCGTCATTGCCGTGGCAGACGCCAAGGCGCGGCTTGCCAGTACAAAACTCCAGATCTCCGCATTGAAAGCCACCTACCGGCAACATCAAGCCGACGTGGCGGCCGCCCAGGAAACACTGGCTTATGAAGAACACGAATTCGAGCGCCAGACACGCCTGGCCACCCAGGGGATCGCTTCCCAGGCACAACTGGACCAAGCGCAACATAACCGGGCGCAGGCCCGGCAAAAAGTACGGGCAGTGCAGCAGGAACAGGACAACGTGCTGGCAGCCCTGGACCATCATCCCGACCAGGACATCGATGCCCACCCTGCGGTGCAGCAGGCCCGGGCCGCGCTCGACCGGGTTACCTTGAGCCTTTCCTACACAATCGTGAGAGCCGCTCAGGATGGCATCGTCTCCAAGGTGGAACAATTGCAGGTCGGGGACTACATCAACGCCGCCGTTCCGGTTTTTGCCCTGGTTTCCAACCGGAACGTCTGGATCGAAGCCAATTTCAAGGAAACCGAGCTCACTCGCATGCAGCCCGGCCAAAAGAGCACGATTGAAGTGGATACCTACCCAGGAAAAACCTTTCATGGTCATGTGCAAAGCATGAGCCCTGGAACGGGCTCGAGCTTCTCCCTGTTACCACCAGAAAATGCCACCGGCAACTGGGTCAAGGTTGTCCAGCGCCTGCCGGTACGCATCAGCATCGACGACCCCGATCCCCGCCTGCCGCTACGTGCAGGACTGAGCGCCGCAGTAGAAGTGGATGTCCGTCATGATCGCGACCAACCCTGAAACCAGCAAACTCAATCGTCCCCTGATTACCGCCTCGGTGATGGCCGCGACCATCATGCAGGCCCTGGATTCGACGATTGCCAACGTGGCCTTGCCCAGAATGCAGGGAACCCTGTCCGCCACGCAGGACCAGATGGCTTGGGTCCTCACTTCCTACATCGTGGCCGCCGCCATCATGATTCCTCTGACAGGTTGGCTGGCTCAGCGCTTTGGGCGCAAACCCGTATTCCTGATTTCGGTTGTCGGCTTCACTGTTGCTTCGGCCCTCTGCGGTATCGCCACCAGCCTGCCCGAGATCGTCCTATTCCGGGTGTTGCAAGGTATCTCAGGCGCGGCGCTAGTGCCCCTGTCGCAAGCCGTCCTGTTCGACATCAATCCGCGTGAAAATCACGGCCGGGCCATGGCCATGTGGGGGGTTGGCGTGACCATGGGACCTATCCTCGGGCCGGCATTGGGGGGATGGCTCACGGACCATTACAGCTGGCGCTGGGTGTTCTATATCAATGTTCCGATTGGGATTCTGGCTTATCTTGGTCTGTCGGTCTCGATGCCTGATACGAAAAAAATAGCCGGGGACTTCGATTTTTTCGGATTCACGAGCCTGGCCCTGGGGATCGGTGCGCTCCAGCTGCTGCTGGATCGGGGAGAACTCAAGGCCTGGTTCGGCTCCGCCGAAATCATCGTCTATGCGCTCGTCTTGTGCATTGCGTTCTATCTGTTCATCGTCCACACGCTCACGCACCGGCATCCTTTCCTGAGTCCCGCCCTGTTTGCCGACCGCAATTTTCTCACAACCAATGTTTTCATTTTCCTGATCGGCGTAGTCCTGTTTGCCACCCTGGCCCTGGTTCCCCCAATGCTGCAGAACGAAATGGGTTATCCAGTGCTGCTTACCGGGCTGGTCACCGCACCGCGCGGCGTAGGCACCATGGTGTCCATGATGCTGGTGGGTCGGCTGGTGGGGAAATTCGACGCACGGCTGATCATCGGGACCGGATTGGGGATGACCGCGCTGTCACTTTGGCAGATGACTCACTTTGACCTGCAGATGGATGACAGCCTGATCATCTCCACCGGCATTCTCCAGGGATTCGGCATCGGTCTGGCCTATGTACCGCTGTCCACTGTCGCTTTCAGCACGTTGCCGGCGGCGCTACGCAACGAAGGCACCGCATTTTTTAATCTGCTGCGCAACATTGGCAGCGCCATCGGCATTTCAGTGGTTCAGACGCTGCTCACCCGAAACACACAGATCATGCATGCCACCCTGGCCGAGTACGTCACGCCCTACACCCTGCATCAGCCTGCTTATGCGGCAAGCCACATCGACCCCGCCAGCCCGT
>JAGWPH010000032.1 GCA_028870615.1 Betaproteobacteria bacterium | reverse complement strand
TGCATTTTCTGCACGTAATAGACAATCAGATCATCCTGCCCATCGTGCTCACCCTCATGGCGCTCTTGTTTATCAATTTCATGCGTCACACAAGAAACAATGACCGTACTGCTGAGCAGGTAGAACACATCCAGAAAATAGTGACAACGATCAGCTCGTCACTGGCAGTCCCGGATATATTGTTAATCGGTCCGCGTCACCTCCGCGCTGCAAACGAACGGTTCGCACGCAACATGTGTGGCGAGGCGACCCTGTTTAACGTTTGCTTGTCGATGTACCGAACCCAGCCGCTTTTCGATGCACTACTGCGTCCCCTGATCGAGAACCCATTGGTGACCAGCGTTCAATTTGTTCTTGATGCCAGCCAGCAAGGAACGTGGCAGACAGAGATTCTGCCGAAAATTGCCAACAGCATAGCCGCAAACAAGGTGAAGGAACCACGTTGGTGCTCCCTTCAAAAAAATTTATCTTTCATATTGGCCGACGCTCAGTCGCAAGGAGCCGCTGAGGCCCTGCTGAGTTTTTGGGGCGAGCCGTTCATGTCACAGTCCACTGATCGCAACGTGCCGCGCTATATTTTTCACATACAAGCACACTCTGAATTGCTGACGCAGCTCATCGAACTGGATCGGAGTTGCCAGATCCATAATTCTGAAGCTTGAATCGCACAATATAGAACCCACTGCAGGTAGTAATACCAACCTTCTCCTAGAAAAATCCTTATTGATAAATCATCCGATATCCACCGGGTCGGTTGCCGCAGGTTGCGTCCGTCCTGCTGCTGCAAATTCGGCCGGAATCATGTAGCCCAAGGCACTGTGCGGGCGCGATTCATTGCAGCCCCTGCGCCAGTGTTCGTGGGCCAATACCCGCTCAGGCATTCATCCTGAAATTTGCGGCCATATCTCTTGTCCCCTATTGGATCGCATCGACCATCAACCGGAAATGCTTCATGACTCGGCTTCAGGTGCGACATTGCCCCGGTTTTTTTTCAGAAACATCATCTGAAGCGCTGGGGCCACCACCAAAAGCATGATTGGCCCCAGCAGCATCCCCCCCACGACGACCGTTGCGAGCGGTCGCTGTACCTGGCTGCCGATGCCTGTAGACAAGGCGGCCGGAAGTAGCCCAATACAGGCTGAGAGTGCCGTCATGAGCATCGGTCTCATACGTTGCTCAGCGGCATTGAACATGGCTTCCAAAGGTTGCATGCCTTCGACAACGAGGTGATTGTAGTAAGTGATCACCAGGATGCCGTTCATGACCGACACTCCGAAAAGCGATACAAAACCTATGGCAGCAGAGACACTGAGATGCAATCCGGTAACATAAAGGGCAATGATGCCACCCGCGATGGAGAATGGAATGGCAGCCAGGGCAAGCAGACTGTCACGCATTGAGCTGAACAGGGTGTACAGTAAAACGACGATGATGGCGATGGCAACAGGCAAAATGAATTCGAGGCGTTTTTTGGCCAGCTGCAATTCCTCAAACTCTCCGGCCCAGACCATCCTGTATCCCTCTGGCAACACGATCTTCCTGGCGATACGCTCCTGTGCTTCAGTAACCGTGCTTCCCAGATCACGGCCCCGAACGCTGAATTTAACGGGAATGAAGCGCTGATTTTTTTCATGGTAAATATATGAAGCTCCCGTGTCGAGTGAAATGGTGGCTAATTCACTCAAAGGGATATAGGCAGTTTCTCCTGCAGGAGTCTGGTATTCCACATCAATACGCCCAACCGACTCGATATCTTTTCGATACTCAGGTGAAAGACGAACGGTCAGGGCAAACTGACGATCCCCTTCGTAAATTGTAGTGGCTTGGGTCCCACCCAACGCTGCCTGCACGACAGTGTTGACGTCACCTGTGTTAAGTCCGTACCTTGCAGCCTTGGTACGGTCAATCGTCACGTTCAGGTTGGGCTGCCCCATGACCCTGAAGACGCCCAAATCAGCAACGCCCTTGATTTTTGACATTTCACCCTGGACCTGATCGGCCAGTTTTTCCAGGACGACAAGATCGGGGCCAATAATTTTGACCGAGTTGGCTCCCTTGATTCCTGATAAGCCTTCCTCCACATTGTCCTGGATGTACTGCGAGAAATTTAGCTCGATACCGGTATATTCTTTGGAGAATTCCTGCTGCAACTGGTCAATCAGGTGTTTTTTGGTCATTCCCTCAGGCCATTCGTCATAGGGTTTCAGCGGGACAAAAAATTCGGCATTGTAAAACCCGGCAGCGTCGCTGCCGTTATCTGGCCGTCCATGCTGGGAGACTGCCGTGATGACCTCGGGATGGCTAATCAGGATCTGACGCATCCTGTCAACCACAGGCATGCCGGCTTCCAGGGAAATGGTGGGGGGCAATGTAGCCCGTACCCATAAATTTCCCTCTTCCAGGGTCGGAAGAAATTCAGAACCAATCCGGAAAAACAACACAACGGCCAGGCTCAGGAACAACACCCCAATCAACACTGTGGTGCGTACATGCGCCAATGCCCAACGCAGCACAGGGCCATAGAAGGCGCGCAGCTTTTGAACGATAAGTGTTTCTTTCTCGTTGATGATTTTAGGCAACAGCAATGATGCAAGAACCGGCGTAACAGTGAAAGTGGCCAATAAGGCGCCAGCCAAGGCGTAACCGTACGTTCTTGCCATGGGCCCAAAAATCTGGCCTTCAACACCTTGCATGGTGAAAAGCGGGATAAACGCCGCGACGGTAATGGCGGTTGAAAAAAGAATTGCGCGATCGACCTGTATGGCGCTGATGAAAATTAAACGCAAACGGTTTGTCCATCCATGGCTCATAAGGAGCTGGCGATAGCCACTTTGCGCCTGATCATGCAGAATTTCGATGCGTGTATCGGCTTTTTTCTGAAGATTTCGAAAAATGTTTTCTACCAATATGACTGCTGAGTCCACAATAATGCCGAAATCAACGGCACCCAACGACAGGAGATTGGCAGATTCTCCCGCAAGTACCAGCATGATGATGCTGAAGAACAGGGCGAAGGGGATGTTTGCACTGACAATGATGGCACTGCGCAAATCACCCAAAAATATCCATTGGATAAGAAAGACCAACAGGCAACCAAAGATCAAATTGTGGACCACGGTATGAGTGGTTAATGAAACCAATGAGGTGCGGTCGTAGAACGGTACAAGCTTGACGCCGGCAGGTAAGCTCCCGTCGCCGTTAATTTTTTCAACCTCGGCCTTGATACGGGCCACGACCTCATTGGTTTGCATGGTTCTGTTCATGACAACGATGGCTGCCACCACGTCGTTGTCATTGTCACGCCCGGCTTGGCCAAGCCTCGGAACATGGCCAACATATACCCCGGCAACATCCTTTACGCGTACGGGGACCCCTTTTGTTTCGCTAAGAACGATATTTTCGATATCGTCCACTTTGTAGCCTTTGGTCAGATCCAGGGTGCCGCCACTGTCAATCAGGCCGACACCCCGGATATTTACGGACTGTTGACCAAAGTTGATAGAACGGCCACCCACATTAATATTGGAATTTCCGATAGCTGCCAGCAATTGAGGTACGGTGACTCTATAGGCTTCGAGCTTGTGAAGGTCTGCTTCAACTTCAAATTCTTTGGTCGTGCCCCCCCAAGTATTTACCTGAACCACACCTGGCACGGTAAGCAAACGGCGTTGCACGATCCAGTCCTGAACCGTGCGCAGATTGGTGAGCCCGAAGTCGGCTGGCCCCACAATTTGATAGCGATACACTTCACCCACCAAGCTTGATGCCTGAATTTGGGGGGCCACATTATTGGGAAGATTAACGTTCTGCTGTAAGCTCAGTGCCGCCTGGGTGTAGGCAAAGTAATAGTCAATGCCGTAGTTGAACGTGACGCGCAGGAACGAAAGTCCCGTAAATGAGGTTGAACGGATGATTTCAACGCCTGGCGTCGCTGCCAGGCCAACTTCCATCGGCGTCGTGTAATAACGCTCCATTTCTTCGGCGGAAACACCGGGCGCCTGGGCTGTTATTTCCAAAATGACCGGCGCCGGATTTGGATAGGCTTCGACATTGAGCTTGTAATAGGCAAACGAGCCGGCACCAACGAAGGCCAGTAGCATGATCAGGATGATTGGACGTCGACTCAGTGCGAACGCCAGGATATTTTTGAGCATTCTTCAACGAGTCTCGGTTTCGTAGGCATGACTCAAAAATATTGCACCCTCGGAAGCCACCATTTCTCCTGGCATCACTCCGGTCAAAATTTGATAATGGCCATCTTGTTGCAGCCCGATGGTAACTGTGCGCTTGAAAAACCGATGGTGATCTGTCGTCGACCATACCGTCATGGTCCCATCCCCTTCTCGAACGACCCCGTCATAAAGTACGGCAGGCGAGCGACTTGCCTCGCTAGCCTGGATCACAAAATTGGCAAGCATGCCCGAGCGCAACTCGTGTTTTGTGTCTTGAATCTCGGATCGCACCAGGACACGATGTGTGTCTGAATCAACAGCAGCGCCGATATTGGTAATTTTTCCCTGAAATACCCGGTCAGGGTAAGCCATCAGCCTGACCTCTACAGCCTGGCCTAAACGGAGTACTGGAACATCGCTTTCGGGTACGTTGGCCAACATCCACATC
>JAGWPH010000031.1 GCA_028870615.1 Betaproteobacteria bacterium | reverse complement strand
TTCTCGTATTTCCTTCCTGCAACAGATGCTGCAAAACAAGTTCTTATTTCTAACAGTAATGCTGGCTGTTTTCGCCATAATTTTCTTTGGCGTTGGCCTTATTGCGTTACTCAGCCACTGAATGCCTCCTCGGTTCAAGACTACGCAAACTGGAGCGAAATGACTCCAATTCCAGGGCCAATTCCCCAAAATCAACTGATGATGCCCAGAATTTTCTGATTCGTTCGCGCTCAGCGCGACCGCGCAGGCGCGGTTCCCGTTTTGCGATCAAGCGCTGCTCTATCCACAGCACACCCAACCGATGGTAGCAATCGTTCCCACGGCAGCCGGTAATCAATACGCCGTCCACATGGCGTTCATGTAGCGCGTATTCGATGAATGATGCTGGCAACATGGCAATACATGGCAGACTTAACGTGGCCACGCTTTGGCTTCGCAACCTCTCTATATTCGCCGCATTATCGCAGCCGAATACCATTATGCGAATATTACCCTTAAGCCTTTTCAAGTCATTCATCATAGCGGCGCGAAGTCCGGATATCGGCGATGATGGCATTTCGATTCCGCTTATATAATCAGCGTCGCTTCTGAAAGGGTTTGATGAAGGGCACGCTCCGACGCAGATACCGCAGCTTACGCAACGATCTGGCACCACCACGGCCTCGGCAAAAAACTGCATGCCATCACTACGGGGCCTCATTACTACGGCCTCATAGGGACAATCAGCGACGCATAGTCTGCATCCGCTACAATTCTCGAGATTTACTTCTGCTACCGGTATCTGTTTATGTCGGAAGGGTAACCATGGCAACACGGTTAGCAGCATGCTAAGCCCGATTACCAACATCCACACTTCCCGTTTGGACCATATATCCAGCAACGGATAAATATACAAATAGAACCAGTCAATCCCAACGGTGGCCGGCTCAATTCCCATATCAGCCGGTCCCTGGCTCCTTACCGGCTTTACCAATGACAGAACCAGCAGCGCCAGCAGCATTCCCAGCACAAGTGCGCGCCTTGGATTAACCACAGGGCTGCTTATATGCATGATATGCACCCAGAGGAAAAACAGGATAACCAATGGAACGGTCACATGAGCAAACGATATCAGCGAAAAGAATCTGTCGGTAAGCATCTCCTGCGAAATAAAGCTTTGTGACATCGGTTCGCTAAATATCGGCAACCAGTCAAACCATTCCATTGTTGTTACGACAGAATATTGGGCCAGCTTGTCCCATACCATCCAGTATCCATTGATGCCAGCTGCAAATATCAACCATATCAACGGCACACCAGTTACCCAGGCAAACCATCGTGCTCCGCGATAACGTCCCAGAATAAATTCACGCATCAAATGCAACGCCATTATCACTATCAGGGCATCAGAAGCATATCGGTGCAGGCTGCGCATGACTCCACCGAGATACCATTGCTCGTTCGTGAGATATTCAACAGAGGGGTAGGATAGTTTGATACCCGTCTTATAAAAGGCGTAGATATAGATGCCACTGACAACAACCACCCAGAAAAAATGGAATCCCAGAGCACCCAGATAGTAAAACGGGTTAAGCGCATTCCCGAAGATTTTATTCAAGACGCCTTCAAGCTGAAGCAGTGCCCTGCGCGGAGAAAAGGAGATCACCGTCATCCCAAGGGATAAGCACGCGGTATTACATCTGAAATAATTGGCCAGATCCCTTCTTTAAGTGTCGCCGGCATAATATAATCTCCCCACGTAAGCTATTTTTGGGGCCTCATTCAACTTGGAAATCATTTACTACACACTGGTCGCTGCTGGTCTCTACTTCATGTCCGACTGGATACTCGATCGCATCGAAATCATGCGCGGTGAACGTTTTCAAAATCGCGGCTTGCGTACCCTCGTTTTCTTTTTGATCATTTTTGTACTGGCATCAATCTCATTCTGGTTTATCAATTATCTTGTTCATCCGTCGGAATAAATAAGTGGTTATTATTGGCCCACTGGGGGTTTTAAATAAGTTATCGCTCCGGGTTACACTTTCTGCCGTATGGATTTGAAGACCACCACCAGAAACATGATTCCACCAACAACGGCAATCAGCCCTCCTAAACCCATTAATCCCATTCCCGCCGTCTGCGCAACGCCATGCAACCCTTGTTCGACTCCTGCAACCTTCCGCTGCACCCCATAGCCACCCGACCACAGCAGCCCGAGTATGTGGAGCAATTGTCCCCCGCCATATACATAAAGCATTGGTGTAGCCCATTTTAAATCCGGCTTCCCATAACCCAGCCGGGGCAACAAGTGGAAAGTCAGCCCCATGAAGGCCAGGCTGATTGCCCCCCCGGTTCCATGATAGTGCGCAGTTATAATCGTATTGCTATCCTTGATCATCAGGCTTATCCCTCCACCAATAGCAAACAAGAGCATGGACGACAACAGAGCCGCGCGTTGGGGGTTTATCGCTGAAGTACGGTCTCCCACCACAATGCCGTAAAGAACTGCCAAACCGATTGGCACGGGCGAAAACGCACCCCCGACCTTCATCAATTGGGTGAACTGCCCTGCATAGTCAGCCATCGTGCCATCGTAGGACAGGTAAATTACAGGAACGTACAATACTGGTAACAATCCCAGCATAAGGAGGGCTGAAGCTACCCGAGGTGTCAGTGGAATTTTTGCGCCACATGAATCAGCCAACCACAGCCAGGAAGTCTCCATCAGTAGAAGATAGGTAAACTGAAGTACATGCCCTCCACCCCAAAACAGGAGATCGTAATATTGTGTGCTGTCGAAAGTATCTGGGATAATTGCGTATGACCAGCCAAATGCAACCAACGCGAACAATGCAGAAATTGATGCGGC